>CADBRB010000094.1 GCA_902796955.1 uncultured Ruminococcus sp. | reverse complement strand
CCGTCAGCACAGGCAGCTTACCCGAAGCAACCTTGAGAATATAGGGGAGAAGATTGTTAGGTATACCGTTCGGATCCTCACCTATAAGTCCGCTCTTATGAGCGCCAATGGGATTAAAATACCTGAGCTTTGCGATGCTCCACGAGTTGTCGGAATTATATAAATCTGTAAGTATTTCCTCTATTATTACCTTTGTTCTGCCATAAGGATTAGATACATCGCCGATTTTCATTGTTTCAACATAAGGCACGGGATTAAAACCGTAAACTGTGGCCGAAGAACTGAAAACTAACTTTTTAACGTTATGTTCCTTCATAACATCGCACAGTATTACCGTACCGTACACATTGTTGTAGTAGTATTTAAGCGGAAGCCGGCAAGACTCGCCCACGGCCTTTAAGCCGGCAAAATGTACAACCGAATCTATCTTGTTGCTGTCGAATATTTCATTGAGTTTGGCTTTATCACAGATATCGCAATCATAAGATTTAAAATCCTTGCCGCATATTTGCTTGATTCTGTCGAGAGAAACCGGACTGCTGTTTGAAAAATTATCAACCACTATAATATCATATCCGCTGTTCAAAAGCTCAACACACGTATGACTGCCGATATATCCGGCTCCGCCAGTTACCAATACTGTCATATTTACTCCTCCGGAATTTAATGTTATTTTTCTTAAAAACAGTATAAATATTTTTATAATAAAAGTCAATCGCTTTTTGAACAAAATAGCAGAACTCATAAAATTTTTGTGAAAAAAGAACATCTAAAGTCAATAAAATGTGTTATTTTAAACAAAGTTTTTTTTAGGCTGATTTTTTGTCATCTTTATATTGAAATCCGTGCTTTTATATTGTATAATTAATCAGTAAATAAATAATTATAATGGTGTAAATTACGCCTATATCTTTTTTATTGGAGTGATAATGATTTATGGATAAATTTCAACTCTCTGTTACCGTACTGCTTACAGGACTTGTTGTGGTATTTGTTTTGCTGCTTGTTTTGATAATTGCAATAAAAATATACAGCACCATAGTAAGCAAGGCGCAAAGTAAAAGAGAAAATAAAAAGAAGGCTGCTATCGACGCTTTAAATAAAAGCAAAGAGCCGGATTTGACTGTTATTGAGAATACCTCAGACGCAGAAGCCGACGAAGGCGGAATAAGTGATGAGATAATAGCCGTGATAGCTGCTGCCGTTAGTTCCATGTATCCTCAATCAAGCTATACGGTAAAAACAGTTAAGCGTGCAAAAAATACACGTTCGGCATGGAGTACCGCAGGTCTGCTTGAGAGTACCCGTCCGTTTTGATTAAATCAACTCTTTTGAAAGGAATATTGTTCAAATGGAAGTTTTACAACGTTTTTTTGATTCGATTTTGAATATAATAAAGGTTTCGGGATTCGCATCCCTCGGATGGCAAAACTATGTGATGATAGCCATATCCATATTTTTGATTTACCTTGCTATCAAAAAAGAATACGAACCTCTCGTTCTTTTACCTATAGCTTTCGGTATGCTTCTTGTAAATCTTTATCCGTCATTGATGGCGGCTCCATCATATGAGCTTCAAACCGTAACAGACTACATAGCTCAGCATGGTGCGGCTTCAAGTGCTTATCCTATTATTGAACAGGCCGGGGTTCAGTATTATCAGATACCGTCGTACGGCGGACTGCTTTACTATTTGTATCAGGGCGTAAAGCTCGGTATATATCCTCCGCTGATTTTTCTCGGCATAGGTGCAATGACCGATTTCGGTCCTTTGATTGCAAATCCAAAGAGCTTCTTACTCGGTGCCGCTGCTCAGCTCGGCATATTTATAACATTTATCGGTGCGATACTGATTGGATTTACAACAAAAGAAGCCGGTGCTATCGGAATCATCGGAGGTGCTGACGGTCCTACGGCTATATTTGTAACGTCAAAGCTTGCACCGCATCTGCTCGGTCCCATAGCTGTTGCGGCATATTCGTATATGGCACTGGTGCCGATAATTCAACCGCCTATAATGAAAGCCCTTACAACCAAAAAAGAGCGTGAAATAGTAATGGAACAGTTAAGACCTGTTTCAAAGCTCGAAAAAATAATGTTCCCGGTTGTTGTAATCATTCTTGTTGCATTGTTTGTACCTGATGCTACTCCGCTCGTTGGTATGCTCATGCTCGGTAACATATTCAAGGAGTCCGGCGTTGTAGACAGAATATCCAAGACAGCTCAAAACGAGCTTATGAATATAGTAACTATATTCCTCGGCACTACAGTAGGCGCAACCGCCACCGGCGCAGTTTTCCTCACACCTAAAACGCTCGGAATAATCGCCCTTGGACTGTTCGCATTCGCCTGCGGTACAGCAGGAGGTATCCTGTTTGGTAAACTAATGTGTAAGTTTACCAAAGGAAAAGTAAATCCGCTTATAGGCAGTGCAGGTGTTTCCGCCGTACCAATGGCCGCACGTGTAGCCCAAAAGGTAGGTCAGGAGGCAAATCCAACAAACTTCCTGCTTATGCACGCTATGGGTCCGAACGTTGCCGGAGTTATAGGTTCGGCAGTTGCGGCTGGCGTTCTGCTAAGTATATTACAATAATATTCACTTATCCGCTTACCGCTCAAAACACAGTTTGGGCGGTTTGTGCAAGTTTATTTTAATTAAGGCACTACGTTTTACGCGTAGTTAAAAAAACAGGAGGTATTGAATTGGGTCAAGAATTTACTATAAAAGCAGTTGTCGGTATGTTAAGGCTTCATCTCAAGATGATTATAGTACTTACTCTTGTTTTCGGCTTTGCTGCTTACGCTTATGCCACTCTGTTTATCACCCCGCTTTATTCGGCAACCGCATCAGTATTTATTCAGAACTCAAACTCAAAAGATGACTACGATAAAACATATACGGCAGACTTAACAGCTGCTACATATCTGGCAAAAAACTGCGCTATAATATTTAAAGATAATCATATGCTCTCGCAGACAAAAGAACAGTTAAATTTACCGTATTCTTTAAAGTACCTGTCATCTATAATAGCCATAACAAGTGAACCCAGCACACAGGTACTTTACATCACGGTTACTTGTTCCGATCCGCAAACTGCTGCGGATATTGCAAATAAGATAATCGAACTTGCACCTAATGAGTTTAAAAATATAATCGAAGTAGGTAATGTAAAAAAGATAGACAGCGCCACAGTTCCAACATCATCATCATATCCTAATGTAAAAAAATATACATTCTTCGGTTTGGCTGCAGGTGTATTTGTTTCCGTGTTGCTCTCAATGTTCCTTGAAATAATCGACACAAGTGTTAAACCGCATGACGATTTGTTTGAAATGTACGCAATACCTGTGTTTGCCGAAATACTTGATTTTGAACAGCTAAATGAGGAGGACACCGTATAAAATGTTTATTTCAGTAAATAAAAAAAAGCATCATTCGCACGGGTATTTTTACGGTGATGATTTAACAAATAAAGATTCGAGTAAATTCGCTATTGTCGAAGGATATAAAATTGCCCGTACAAAGCTGATGTTTTCTCTCTCGGCAAAGAATAATAAATTTGTTGCGTTTACAAGCTGGTCAAAGGGCGAAGGAAAAAGTACTGCTACAACAAATATGGCAATATCTCTTTCCGAGATGGGCTCTCGCGTATTGCTCGTCGATGTTGATTTGCGTAAGCCTAATGTTCAAAATCTTTTAAAGCTTGACAATAAAATCGGATTTTCTGACGTTTTGGCAGGTTTTAAAGAGGTTAAAGATGTTGTGCATAAAAACGTTCTTCCCAGTTTGGATGTTATAACCACAGGTGCAATTCCACCTAATCCTTCTGAGCTTATCAGTTCTGACAGACTAAAGCAGACACTTGACATTTTACAAAACCAATACGATTATGTGCTGCTGGACACTCCGCCTATCGGTGTTGTTACCGATGCTTTACTACTAAAGGAATATGTAGCCGGATATGTTATGATTATAAGAGAACGTGTAACCACGCACGGAGATATAAATAAAACTCTTCAGTTTATGCAAATAATGGATGCTCCTATACTTGGTTTTTTAAAGGTTGGTTGCGTCGGACGCCGCAGTAAATACGGCTATGATTATAAATACACATACAAATAATATCTCCATCTTATAACGGTAGAGAGATGCGGCGCTTGAAATATGCGCAAACTGTAACAAAACAAAGAAAGGATGTAGCGATAACATGAATTACTACCAGCCAAATCCATACACACAGTATCCTTCGTATCAGCCTTATCAGCCCGCTTATCCGGTATATACGCCTGAGCAAATTAAAGAATACGAAGCTCAGCAAAAAAAGCGTACATTCAAAAAAACCTGCACTGCTATAGGCGGACTAATGCTTGTTGTTGTAGGCGTTGAGCTTTTCATTCAAACAGTTCTTATGTTCATTTTTATGATGTTTGACGGTGCTTTCAGTATGTTCAACATAGATAATGGCTTTCAGGGTTTTGAGCCTACGGCTTATTTTGTACTGGTGGGATTGAGCTCTTTGATGTTCAACTTTTTTCCGGGATTGATATATGTAAAAATATCCGGCAGAAAGCTTGCCGACACATTGACCTTTGAGCGTATAGGGTTTAAAAAATTGGTTACCGCCATATGTATGGGATTACTTGTATGTATGTTCGCCAACTTTGTTACTGACGGTTTTTCGAGGAGCCTGGATTTCTTCTTCAATATAAAGAACAATATGCCGGCATCCGGAAGCGATGTAACCGCATTTGAAACCGTACTATATGTCATAGCTTTCTCACTTGTACCTGCATTTGCCGAAGAGTTTTTATTCAGAGGTGTTGTTTTAGGTACTTTGCGCAAATACGGCGACGGCTTTGCAATATTTGCCTCTGCGTTTTTATTCGGACTTTTGCACGGAAACTTTGTACAAATTCCGTTTGCGTTCATAGTAGGATTGGTACTCGGATACATTGTTTGCTATACAAACTCCATGATTCCGTCTATAATAGTCCATTTTTTGAACAACTTCCTATCTGTTGCAACAGTTGTTTTCCTGGCCGGTATGTCAGATATGCAAGTTGAGATTATATCCGCTTCCATTATTCTCGGACTATTTATTGTCGGATTGTTTGCTTTTTCATCATTTGCTAAAAGCGATAGGAAAGGCTTCCTTGTACTCGGAAACAATAATACGGAAATGGAAGCAACACTTTCAAAAAAAATCGGTATATTCTTTACATCCGCCACTATAATAATATTTATAATCGTTATGGTTTTAATGGCCATTTACACTATGATGACCTATGCATGATGAGTATAATGTTTTTATGCTTCAAGCGATTGAAATGGCAAAAAAAGCCTATCAGCTTGGCGAAATACCGGTAGGCGCATTAATTGTAAGGAACGGAGAAATAATATCGCAGGCATATAACAGTCGTGAAACCGATAAAAATGCGCTGGCTCACGCAGAGATTAAAGCGATAGATGAAGCGTGTAAAAAGCTTGGAGGCTGGCGTCTTATCGGATGCGACCTATATGTGACACTTGAGCCTTGCCCGATGTGTACCGGTGCAATAATTAACTCAAGAATAGAGCGTGTTATATACGGTGCTGACAACCCAAAATTCGGATCGTGCGGCTCTGTTGTAAATCTAACCGATTTTCCGTATAATCACAAGCCGGAGATTATTGCCGGTGTTATGGCTGACGAATGTTCTTATTTGCTAAAATTGTTTGGGAAAAGCTTGCGTAGCCGTAATGAAGATTTAAGTAAATAAGCTCATATTATTTTATATAAATTCAGTATTTATCAGGAGATGCGATGCGTGAAGTAATCCAACTTTACATATTTTATCTCCTGCTTTTTATTCGTAATGATTAAGCATAAAACAGCAATCTGATTAAATTAGCAAAAGTTGCGCTTCTTACTCTACACTTAACAATCTCATACTAATTATCATTAAAACGGTTTAAACAGGTGTTGCGGAAAATTTTGCAGAACGTGGCGGAGGACGCAGGAATACTGACGTATTCCGAGGATGACAACAAAGTTATGCGGAATTTCACGAAACAGATGTTAATCTGTTTTATTGAGAATTAGTATCAATCTTATTAACGGAATCCTTGACTCTGACTGACTTCATATGAAAGTGATATTGTTGTTCCTGTCAATAACCAATCACACCGCTTTGGTGGCAGCATAAAACACTCAAATATTTCAAGTGTGATAAAATAATATTGCATAATTGATTGCTGGTCTTTTAATTTGAGTTCGGTAATGAGCTTTTATGTTGTGCCTTTGTTATTCTGTGCATATT
>CADBRB010000093.1 GCA_902796955.1 uncultured Ruminococcus sp. | reverse complement strand
GTCCTCCATATTGACTGATTATTATTTTTGCAAGCGCCGGATTGGGATTCTTTATATTTACCGGATACTGTAATTTCTTTTCATATGCCCACATTAGTCATCGTCCTCCCTGCTGTTGTCCCACGGCCACGGCGAGGCTATCCACGCCCAGCGGTTTTCTGCGTCGTCGGTAATTGTAAGCGGTCCGAAGCGTCTTTCAAATTCGCTTCTCAGTTCATCGGATTTTTGAGTGTAATCGTTGAGCTTTTGCGTAATCTCCTTGTCAAACGGGTGTGTGTCAAGATATAGATTAAACTCTACGATTGCAAAATCATAGGTTGCTATCCTTCGTAGCAGTCTTTCACGTTCAGTCATTGTCGTTTCCTCCCGCTGCGCAAAACGGCTTATTAAGGCACGGGAACATCGTACCGGTTATTACTCCCTGTTCGGGGCTGTATATCTTCTGTGCATTTTGATACGGCACATATGCCATTGCCACTACCGGATCTTCCGGCAACGGTGTAATGCCGTACTCCATTGCGGCTAATTTAAATATATCATTCATAGTGCTTTTTCCTTTCGCAATCTATCATGCAGCTATCCTTATAGTTGCACACCGTGCGCATTATATTAAAAATATATAATTCACATTTCAACCTGCGTTCCAGACTTAAGCAAATCCCCTTCGCCGATATGTCGTACACCGACTATTGTAAATATCCGTCTTTTTTCTGCGGTTAAATCTGGCGTACTCACTATATCGCAAGCGAGGTGCGGCATATTCATAAAATCATGCGTATATTCAGCGCAAACAGTAATTACAGTTCACTAAGCCTGTGCAGGCTTTGGATTTATCTGCGCACGTAATACATAATATGTTGCAGACAAGACAAGCGTGACATACTTGAAGAGAGTATTCGTGTCAGCTTGTAATTTCCGTTTGGTAATGATATAATGACGACAAGGATTACAGCTATAACGAAAGGATAGATGATTAATGAGATATATAGACATTGCAAGCTGGGACAGACGTGAACACTTTGAGTTTTTCAGCACTATAGACGTGCCGTTTTACTCTGTGACACTTGAACTCGATGTGACTAATCTGCGCAGATTCACTTCAGAAAATAAGCTGTCATTCTATTACAGCATGATATATCTGTGTACTAAGGCGATGCACCGTGTTGAGAATTTTATGTACAGAATACGGGGCGATAAGGTGGTACTGCTGGACAAAGCCGATCCTTCCTTTACATTTATGAAGCCGGGCGAGGAGCTGTTCAGATATACCGTATGCAAGCTCACTGAGGACATTTTTGAATACAGCAGGGCTTGTGCGGAAGCCGCCGCAAAAAAGGATTTTTATATGGACGCACCTGAGGACGCAGTCCGGGATGATTTGATATATTTTACGTGCATACCGTGGTTTTCGTTTACATCTTTAACTCACGAGTACTGCTTTAACAAAGACGATACCATACCACGTTTGGCGTGGGGCAAATACTTTGAGCGTGACGGACGCACGATTATGAACTTTTCGATACAGACAAACCACAGAGTTGTGGACGGATATCATATCGGCAAATTTGTGGAGGAGCTTAACAGAGAGCTTGAAAACATAGGTTCTTAAAACTGCTTTTTATGCATAGGATTTATAAAAAGTTTAACTTGCAAAAGGCTTACGACTATGTTATCATATTTTTACAGACATCATGTAGAAATACGTGAGCTATAAAATCGCAGTATAACCGTGATTTTATAATTGCGTGCTTTTTATGTGACGTTGTAAATTCTATTTTCAAGGAAAAGAGGTAATTTAGATGAACGCTATTAAAAAGTACATTGCGGAATGTATAGGTACAATGGTGCTTGTACTGTTTGCCTGCGGTACGGCCGCTGTAGTAGGCTGTTCAACCCTTAAGGCTGACACAGCATACCTGCTTACGGCTCTCTCATTCGGTCTTGTTATAGTTGCTATGGCATACAGCATCGGCAACATATCGGGCTGTCACATTAATCCTGCGGTTTCAATCGCAATGCTGGTAAGCAAAAAGATGAGTACAAAAGACTTTTTCGGTTATGTTATCGCTCAGTTTATCGGCGCAATAATCGGTGCGGCTTTGCTCGGTTATCTGGCCGGCTGGGATTGCGGCTTTGGCGCAAACGGCTTATATAACGGCGAAATCTTTAAGTCTTTGGTTATCGAGGTAATTCTGACATTTGTATTTGTTCTTGCTATTTTAGGTGTGACCTCAAAGGTTGAAAACGGCAAGGTTGCAGGTCTTGTAATCGGTCTTACTCTCACTATGGTTCACATCTTCGGCATTCACTTTACGGGAACTTCCGTAAACCCGGCTCGTTCGTTCGGTCCTGCTATCTTTGCCGGCGGCGACGCTCTTAAAAATGTATGGGTATTCATAGTTGCTCCTCTTATCGGCGGCGTTATTGCGGCTCTTGTATGGAAGTGCATTGCCGGCGGTGATGAAGAAGCTAAGGAAGAGGAGAAGCCGATTCCTGCTAAAGCAAAGGCAAAAGGTAAAAGATAATTTCTGTTATTCGTTGAAAAACAAAATTTACTCCGTTTCCCCATTGAGGGAAACGGAGATTTTTTATGTAAAAATAAAGAGTTGATAGCGGAAACAGCAGTTGCACCAAACCATATTGCTCTTTTAATCGTCCGGTACTGTTTTCATAAATTTAACATAATTTGCCATTTATCAAACTACTTACTAAGGCTTAAGGCTGGCTGTTTATTGTGCATATTAAACCGTAAAAAACTGTAAAATCTACCAAAATAACTGATTTAAGGTAAAAATATACAAAAAAGCCAAGAAAAGATTAGTTAAAAGCACAACAGAAAAATTGGGGCAAATCGTTTATTTCCAAACCTCATTATGTTATAATTTTATCGGAATGGTTGATAACGTTACCGAAAAACAATGCGAGTATTTTAAACCGGTATTAATGCCGAATATAAGGGAAAAAAGACAGCAAAGCATTAAAACGGCGCTATAAAATACACGTAAAACACAGGACAAATTTAAATCAAGTTATACCGAAAGGAGAAAGAGAAAATGAAAGTATTCAGAAAAACTTTTTCAGTGTTTATGTGCTTTGTACTTATTATTACCTTGATACCCTTTACGGCTTCCGCCAGGGCAACCGACAAAAATATACACGTACACGCATACAACAATGACAGCTACAGCTCCGCCAAAACATACAGCGGTAATGATTTGGGTGCGAGCTATTCATCAACAGCTACGACATTTAAGGTATGGTCGCCGCTGGCAAGCAGTGCAAAGGTGAATATCTACGGCGCAGGCAGTAACAGTGAAGCAGGCGGCAGTACCAAAACCTCGCACAATATGACCAAAAACTCAACAAACGGCGTTTGGTCTGTTACACTAAATGGTGATTACAAGAACAAGTATTATACATATTCGTTTACGTTCTCTGACGGAACAAGCACGGAAACTGCGGATATATACGCTAAAGCCGCAGGCGTAAACGGAAACAGAAGCATGGTAGTAGACCTTAACTCCACAAACCCTGAGGGCTGGGCAAACGACAAGCACGTATACAGGGATAAAATCACCGACGCCGTTATTTGGGAAGTACACGTTGGCGACTTCTCAGGTGATGCTTCATCCGGCGTGAGCGAAGCTAACCGAGGCAAATATCTTGCGTTTACCGAAAAGGGCACAACAGTAAACGGCGAAGGTTACTATTCAACCTGCGTTGACTATTTGTCTGAGCAGGGCATAAATACAGTACATATCATGCCGGCATTTGACTTTGCATCTGTTGACGAAACCAGAGATGACGGCTACAACTGGGGCTATGACCCGAAAAACTACAACGTTCCCGAAGGCTCATATTCCAGCAATCCATATGACGGTAACGTAAGAATCAGAGAATTTAAGCAAATGGTGAAAGCTCTGCATGACAGAGGAATAACCGTAGTAATGGACGTGGTTTATAATCATACGTACGCAACAAGGGACTCCTGGTTTGAGCTTACCGCACCGGGATATTACTATAGAATGAACGGAAATAGCTTTTACAACGGCTCCGGCTGCGGCAACGTGACCAGAAGCGAAAGCACAATGTTCCGTAAGTACATGATAGATTCAATTAAATACTGGGCTAATGAGTATCATATAGACGGTTTCCGTTTTGACCTTATGGGATGCCACGATATAACCACTATGAATCAGATACGCTCTGCGCTCAACAACCTTGATGGCGGCAACGGCAGTAAAATACTTATGTACGGCGAGCCGTGGATTGCCAACTGGGATGACAACGGCATAGATAAAACGCAAGCTGCCGTTATGGAAAACATGAGCAAGCTCAGCAGTGGCATTGCAGCCTTTAACGATAAGCTGAGAGATGCCGTAAAAGGCGGAACTAACGATTCTTCAAAGGGCTTTATACAGGGCGGCGGCAATGCAGGCGGCTTGCAGGCAGGTATAGTTGCCAATACAAGCACAACATGGGGCGATAATTGGGCAAGCTCACCTGCGCAGGTTATTCAGTATGCCTCTGCGCATGATAACCTTACACTGTGGGATAAAATAGTTATCTCAATGGGTGCAAGCAATTTTGATGACCTTGACAATTCTGTATATAACGCAATAAATAAACTTTCAGGCTCGATAAGCCTTACCTCGGCGGGTACTCCGTTCTTCCAGGCAGGCGAAGAGTTTGCAAGAACTAAGCACGGCAACAACAACAGCTATAATGCGGGGCTGGGCATAAACTCCATCAAGTGGTCACAGCTTTATGCCGGCTCAAGTAATTATACCGTAACAAGACGTCCTCTTACCGACTACTACAAGGGACTTATGGAAATACGCAGTGCGTTTGCTCCTTTCAGGGACGCTGCAAACACTTATGTAGGCTCGGCAAAGTGGTATTTCAGCACATCAACGGATACATCCGTCGGCTTTACCGTGACAAGCAATCTTTCCACAGGTTGGAAAACCGTTGCCGTTCTGCACAATGCAGGCACAGCCGCACAAAGTATAACACTCGGTGTAGACGGAACGGTACCGACATCATGGGTGGTTGTTGCAAACGGTACAAAGGCAGGTTTAAAATCGCTGGGTACAAAAAGCGGCAGTACGATATCCGTGCCTGCACGCACAACGCTTATTCTGGTGGACGCAACCAGCTTTAACAGGAGTACGCTGAGCACCGGCAAGGGCATTGTTACCATACAGGATATAGACGTCGACACAAACAAAGTTATTACCACAAGAGTAAGAGAGGGTAAAATCGGTACTGCATATACAACGTGCGCAAACAACTTGAATAATTTCAAGATTGATTACGACTATGTACGCACAGAAGGCAACGAAACCGGTACTTTTACATCTGCGGGAACAACCGTAAAATACTACTATAAGAAGTATTCGGGCAATACGTCTACCGTAACCGTAACCGCAAAGGCCGGCACAAAAACATTGGGCACATATACTTATAAGGGCAGAGAGGGCAGCGCATACAGTGTGCAGATACCGCACTTCTCAAACTATAAGCTTAATACAGCTTCAATTCCTGCAGGCTTGGCAGGATACTTCGGCAGTACGAACAAGGCAATCACCTTAAATTATACGGCTGTGGCTGTTCCTCCGCTGAAAGTCCATTTCTATACAGAGTATTGGACATCACCTGTTGCGTATATGTATAACGGTGACAACGAGAATACGAAATATCTGGGTGACTGGGCCGCTTGTTTGACAAACTCCAACGCAAAATTCTCTTCAGCAGGAAGCAACTGGTATCTGCTGAACAATTCATATGTAAATTCGCTTAAGGACGAGAATATGCGCCTTATCGTAAGGCAGGCTGACGGCGAGTATATTGGCCAGGAGCCGTACGGTCAGGGATATCTTGTAAAGGGCGAGGTATGGATACAAAGCCTCAGGGTACAATACAACACGACTGTTACGGCAAGCTATGTTGACACAGAGGGTCATAAGCTGAGCGACGATGAAGTATTGAACAGGACAAGAGTTTGCGACAGTGAAAAATACATTGTTGAAGCCAAGGAAATAGACGGATATAAGCTTGTGGACAGCAGCACCGCAACGCAGACAGACAACTACAGCATAAATCACCCGATAAATGTGGTGTTTGTGTATGAGGAAGAGAGTAATTCCTTTGTAGAGCCCGTATTACCTGTTACTTTGGACTTTACAACAGGTGACGTAAACGGTGACGGGGAAATAAATCTTTTGGATGCGTACCGTATTTTTACAAATATCAAGAATACAACATATGTTTTTGAGCAGGAAGAATTCTATGCCTCTGATATTAACGGAGACGGAAGTATCACGGCAGAGGATACACAAAAGCTGCTTAACTATCTTACCGGTAAAGTCAGCTCACTGGATGTAAAACACATTGTTTCGGCCTCTGTGGACGGTACGGGAGGAAAGACATCAGGCTCAGGAATATACGACAGGAACACAAATGTAACATTAACGGCAACCCCGAACAGCGGCTATGAATTTACAGGCTGGTACAAAAACGGAGAGTTGTATTCACAGAAAAATCCTCTGACGTTTGCTTTATTTGAAAATACTACATTAAAAGCAAGATTTAAGGAAGAGGGAAAATTCATTATAACCGTTAAACCGACTGAAGGCGGCACTGTATCGCCGGCAACGTACAACACTCCTCAAAGTGTTGAAGAAAACACATCACTCACATTTACGGCAACACCTGACGACGGATATCGACTTAAGGGCTGGTACGATGGCAAAAAACTTCTTACAAATGCAAATAAGCTGACATTTACCGTAACCAGGGACGCAGATATAACCGCTGAGTTTGAGCCAATACCCACATATACAGTTCGTGTAATAGCCGGCGATGGCGGTACGATAACTCCGGCAACATATATTACCGCACAGACTGTAAGAGAGGGTACGGTGCTGACATTTACCGCTACGCCGAACAGTGGGTATCACTTTACGGGCTGGTATGATAACATTAATAAGGAATTATCAGATAAATATACAGATGAAGATCTCAATATTTTTTCTGTTAACGAAGATATTGACTTAACTGCTACATTCTCCGACAGATGGAATGTGAGCGTTGATGTTGACCCGGCAGGTAGCGGTACTGCTACATTTACACCTGCTTCGCCTGTAGCTAACAATACAAGCGTGACATTTACAGCAACGCCTAACAGCGGATATAAGTTTGTTGGCTGGTATAATGATGATGGCGGGAATGTATCGACCGCCAACCCATATAAAGTTAAAATAAATGCAGATACTCACCTTATTGCCAAGTTTGAGAAAATTGTTACCGACTATACTGTCTATTTCACAAACAACAAGTTCTGGAGCAATGTTTACATTTATATGTTTAACGACAACAATGAGGAATATTCAGCATGGGCAAGCTCACCTGAAATGGCATATTCATATTCCAATGGTTACGGCGAGGGCGTTTATAAATTTACCGTTCCGGCAAAATATAATAAGCTCATATTCCACAACGGTGCAGGTGAACAGACTGTGGATATAACCCACGACCCGTCAGGTATGAACGGATATTATCTAATAGCGCAAAATGCTGATGGCAAGTGGACGGTAGGACAGTGGAATTGTACACATGATCAATCCAATACTTCATCCTCGTCTTCATCAGTTTCTGCTCCTGCCCCGACTCCGGCATCTACAACCAGAACTATCTATTTTACAAATAATCAGGGCTGGGGCAATGTTTATATATATCTGTTCAACAATAAAAACGAAGAATTAAAGCCGTTCAATTCTTCAGACAAAATGACTTATCACTCCGACAATGATTTTAAACAAGGTATTTTTAAGTTTACGTTTGACAGCAAATATACTAAAGTTGTCTTCCATAACGGAGCCGGCTCACAGACCGAAGATGTAGTTATTGACAACTACACCGGCAATGCATTTTATCCGGATGTAGTCCTCAACGGAAAATATACCGTAGGATCGTTTACAGTATAATTAACCAATAGGTTTAAAAAACTTCCCCCTGACAGGCAGTTGCCCGTCAGGGGGATTTTTTCATTATTCGCCGTTAGCAGATTCGCTGTTTGCGGTAAGAATTTTAAGATTTATTTCGCCGTCCGAGAACAAGCCGTCGTCTGTCGGCTTTAGTTTTTCGGGATATTGCAGGGCGGAATGAAGACGCATTATCACACTTGAACCGCTTAGCATATTTACATTGGTTTTATATGAAAGCTCCTTGTAATTTATAACTATCTCTCCGCTGTAGGGTATCTCATAGGATAAACCTGCGTATTCTTCGGGAGTAAGCGGCTCTATATAACTGCCCTTCTCGTTATTACTGACGGCAAAGGTGTAGCACGCTCCCTCGTATTCCACCTGCAAAGTACCGCTGTAGTGTTGCGGAAATACTGCTTCTTTTTTAACTTCGTCCATATTTTTACAACCGCTGCATACCAGCATTATCAGCACAAAAAATGTAATAATGTAAGCACGCCTCAATGCATCATCTCCCTGAAAGCTCTGCCTAAGCTGTTTATCATATCGGTAGGAAGCATTGCAATTTCTCCTATATCCTCTGCGGCTATGTCGCCCGCCAGACCGTGTACGTAAGCTGCACAGAGTACGGCGGTTTTTATATCTATACCCTGCGCAAGCAGAGATACCGTAATGCCTGCAAGTACATCGCCGCTACCGCCCTTTGCCATACCGGGATTGCCCGTAGGATTGACATACAGCTCTCCGTCAGGCAATGCGATGACTGTATTTGAACCTTTAAGTACCGTACATACATTGTTTTTGAGCGAAAAGTCACGGGCGCATTGCAGTCTGTTTGAGTTTATCTCACTTACGGGCAGACCGCTTAATCTGCTGAATTCGAGCGGATGAGGAGTAATAACAATGTTACCTCGTCTTAGAATATCTATATGCCCGCAAATAGAATTTATGCCATCAGCATCAATAACAACCGGGCAGTTTGTATTATTTATTATGTCCTTGACAGCCGCATACGTGTTATCGGTATTGCCCATACCGCAACCAATCAGCACCGCAGACGCATTTTTACAAAAGCCGGATATTCTGTCGTCATCGCCGTATGGGGCAAACACCGCTTCGGTTAGCTTATCTGCCACTATAGGGTATATTGTATGCGGAACGCACATTTTTACAAGCCCCGCTCCGCTTCGCAGTGCTGCCAAGCCGCTTAGTACGCTTGCGCCTGCCATGCCGTAGCTGCCGCAAACACATACAGCCGTGCCGTAACTTCCCTTATGAGTGTTTTTGGAGCGTCTGAACACGCCTTTAAAAAAGCTTTTTTCTGTTTGTACAGCCATGCACGGGGATTCTTCCTTGATGTCATCGGGTATTCCTACAAAAGCTGTGCGTATATCGCCGCAAAGCTCTGCGCTTGGGTAGAGTATGTGCGCAGGCTTAAGGCTTGAAAAAGTCACTGTAACGTCAGCTTTAAAAGCACGTCTTTTCACCTCGCCCGTATCGCAAACTGCTCCGCTCGGTATATCAACGGCAAGCACCTTGCCGTTGATAGCGTCAAGCACCCGGTCGAATTTCGGGCTTAGTTCACCCTTAAAGCCTATGCCGTATACTGCGTCTATCACCCATGTGGCGCTCTTGATTATATCCAAACAGTTATCAAAATCGGTTACGGGTATGTACTTCTGCACGGCCTGCTTATACATTCTTTTAGCTTCATCGGTTTTGGGCAATCCGTCTGAAAGTATGATATGCGGATTATAACCGTTATCATACAGATAACGTGCCGCAACAAATCCATCGCCGCCGTTGTTGCCTTTTCCGCAAACGACAGCTATGACATCTGTAGTTTTAAGTCCGCTTTTTATAAGCTCCTTTGCGGCGGCCTCTCCGGCATTCTGCATAAGCTGTAAGTAGCTTATGCCCGAATCCACCGCTTTTCTTTCAAGCTCTCTTGTTTGTTCACAGGTTAAAATCTTCATATGTGTAACCTCGCAGTGCATAGTGAATTATTTAATAAGCTATATACAATAAGAAGTGAAAGTTGGATGCTGTATATTCCCCGCATCTTATTTTGCATAGGCGGCACGGCATCTGCCTTAACGAACAGTAAGCCGCAAAAAATAAAGTCATTGTTTACAAACGCTCCGTGTGCGGCATGAGCGGTAAGCTTTATCGCCTGTATACACAGGGTCAGACCGTATTTAATTCTGACTGTCCGTTATTCTTCTCTTTATGAAGCTTATTATCTGCTCAACCTCGGATTTTACCGACTCAAGCGTGGAATTATTCTCTATTACAAAATCCGATTGTTCGGTATAAAAGCTCTCGTCGTGCTGTGCGTTCATACGTATTCTTGCCTGTTGCTCGGTTATGCCGTCACGCATTATTATTCTCTTTAAGCGTACATCCTGCGGAGCAGTAACGGCGACTATAAAATCGCACATCACATCGGTGTTGCTCTCAAACAGTGTGGGGGCATCAAAAATAATTATTTTCTCTCCCCTTTTTACAAGCTCCTTTATCTTTATCATTGTGAGCATAACTATTGCGGGGTGGGTTATACCGTTTAAAAGCTCAGTGCCGTCTTTTGACGAGAACGCCCGTTTCGCAAGCTCCGCTCTGTTCAAAGCTCCGTCATCAAGCAGTATGTCATCACCAAAGGCATAGCATAACTGTTTAAGGCAGAGCGAGCCTTTTTGAACGGCTTCACGGGCAATCGCATCTGCATCTATTACATGACAGCCGTTTGCGGCAAATATGTGCGTTATACTGCTTTTGCCTGCGCCCGTTGCACCTGTTAAGCCTACTATAGTAAACCTGCTCCTGCTCATAAGTCTATCACCTCAAAGCCTGCGGCTCTTATCAGCCTGTTATACACAGCCAT
>CADBRB010000092.1 GCA_902796955.1 uncultured Ruminococcus sp. | reverse complement strand
TGAGCCCTTCGGAGCGGGGAATCCGTTGCCGGTTTTCGGGCTTTACAATATGAAGATAAAAGCGATTACCCCGTTGTCATCAAATAAACATCTGCGATTAACGCTTGCCAGAGGCGAAACAGAGCTTACCGCCATGATGTTCTCCACATCGTTGGAGGAATTTCCTTTTTCGGTGGGTGATACGATAGATGCGGCGGTAACGCTCGATATCAACGAGTATATGTTTGCACAGTCGGTTTCCATAGTCATAAAGGACTGCAAATACTCATGCTCACAGCAGGAAAAATATATAGACAGCTACCGTATATATGAAAAATTCATGCGTGCCGAGCGTCTTACCCTCGGCGAAATAAACGAAATTATGCCTACACGTGAGGAATTTGCCATAGTTTACAGAGCTATTCAGCGGATAAAAAAATGGAACGGATCTATAGATGTTCTTTGCGCACGCATAAACGATGATACTGTCAGTTGCGGCAGGCTTGCGTTTATACTCAGATGTATGCGTCAGCTGGGTCTTATCAAGCTTTCGGAGGAGGGCTGCGTTTATACCGCAGAACTTGCAGAGAATAAAGAAAAAGTAGATTTGGACAGTGCAAAGGCACTTATTTATTTAAAGAATATGCTAAAAGATATTATTATAAAGGGAGATAGATTCTAATGGCTAAATATCATGTTCATTATCAGGATTACGATGAGCTTGTAGATATGCTGCACGCCTCAGAACAATCGTATGATATGGAAAAAATAGATAAAGCCTATAAATTTGCTCTTGAGGCGCACGGTGATCAAAGACGAATATCAGGTATACCGTACATTTTACACCCTACCTCGGTGGCTTGTATACTCGTAGATTTGGGCATGGATACCGATTGCATAATTGCGGCTCTTTTGCACGATGTTGTAGAGGACACTCCCGTAACGCTCGATGATGTTAAAAAGCTTTTCGGAGTTCAAATCGCAAATCTTATAGACGGTGTTACAAAGCTGGGCAAGCTGCCCACAAATATCCGCTCAAAGGAGGAACAGCAGGCTGAAAACGTAAGAAAAATGCTGTTTGCCATGGAGCAGGATATTCGAGTAATAATCATAAAGCTTGCTGACAGACTCCACAATATGCGTACCATAGAATGTATGAAGGAGCAAAAAAGGCGTGATAAAGCCCTTGAGAACATGGAGGTTTTCGCTCCGATTGCTCACAGGTTAGGTATAAGAAAGATTAAAGAGGAGCTGGAAGATTTATCACTCCAGTATCTTGACCCTATAGCATATGCGGATATTGAAAAAAGCCTTGAAAGGCTTAAAGCCGATAAGGAGCAGTTTTTGGAGAATATCAAAAACAAGATAATGGACAGAATAAAGGACACTATCCCCAACGCATATATTGAGGGCAGAGTAAAAAGTATAAACGGCATTTACCGCAAAACTATAGTTCAGGGCAAAACAATAGATCAGATTTACGATATATTTGCCGTTAGAGTGATTGTAGATACCGTTGCGGACTGTTACAATGTTTTGGGCTGTGTACATGAGCTTTTTCAGCTTGTGCCGAACAGATTCAAGGACTATATTTCAATGCCGAAGCCCAATATGTACCAATCGCTCCATTCAACGGTAATCGGGCGAGAGGGCATACCGTTCGAGGTACAGATAAGAACGTGGGAAATGCACCATACCGCAGAATACGGTATTGCCGCGCACTATAAATATAAACACGGGCTTTCCTCAGACGGAAACAATCGTAAGGATTCCATGGAGCAAAAGCTTGTGTGGATAAGAAAAATACTTGAAAACCAGACAAACGATGATGCCATTGAGCTTGTAAAGGATATAAAATCCGACCTTGTACCTGAGGAGGTATTCATACTCACGCCTAAGGGTGATGTAATAACACTTCCCTTGGGGGCTACGGTAATAGACGTTGCATATGCCATTCATTCTGCCGTAGGCAACAGAATGGTAGGGGCAAAGGTAAACAACCGCATCGTTCCAATAGACTATAAAGTAAAAACAGGAGAAATAGTTGAGATAATCACTACAAAAGAGGAAACGCACGGGCCTAACAGGGATTGGCTGAAAATAGTCAAGACCAGCGAGGCGAGAGGCAAAATACGTACATGGTTTAAACGTGAACGCAGGGACGAGAATATCGTAGAGGGAAAAGCTGAGTTTGAGCGTGAATTGCGGCGCAACGGTATAGTTATTCCGGAAAAGGATTTGCCGTCGTATTTGACAGATGTAATGAAGCGCAATAATTGCAGTACGCTTGATGACTTTTATGCTTCCATAGGTTATGGCGGAGTACAGATTTGGCGTTTTCTGCCAAGGCTCAAGGACGAATATATCAAACGTAACGCATCTGTTGTTGAGGCTGTACCCGTAATAAAGGAACAGACCGAAAAGAAAAAAGTAAGCAGCGGTGTGATAATCGAAGGAATGGACGATGTGCTTATTAAATTCTCCAAATGCTGCAATCCTCTTCCCGGTGATGATATAATCGGCTTTATTACACGTGGCTACGGTGTTTCTGTTCACAAAAGAGGCTGTACAAACGTGCCTGAGAATATCGAGAACGCCGCAGAGCCGGAGCGCTGGGTCAAAGCTTATTGGGCAAGCGAGATACAGGATCAGTTCCAGTCAACTCTCGACATTGTTGCAATGGACAGACGAGGTTTGCTGGCTGATATAACAAACCAGCTTTCGGCCATGCACATATATATACATTCGCTTAATTCACGTGAAGTAAAAAACGGACAGGCAATAATCAGCGCAACCATAACGGTCAGCGGAAAAGAGCATTTAAATTCCGTTATTCAAAGGCTGGAGAAGATAAACGGTATTATTACAATAACAAGGTCGTAAATATTATAATGCTGCTCTCTATTAAGATTTGTTATTAGAGAGCAGTGCGAGGATTGATAACAATGAAGGTTGTACTGCAAAGAGTTTTAAATGCGTCTGTAAAGGTTGACGGCTTGCTTGTAAACAGCATAGAAAGAGGCTTTCTGCTTCTTATAGGCGTTGAAAACGGCGATGAAAAAGCAGATGCCGATGTTTTGGCGGATAAGATATTCGGCTTGCGTGTTTTTGAGGACGAAAACGGAAAGATGAATCTGCCTATATCGGCTATAGACGGAGAAATACTTGCAATATCGCAGTTTACACTTTTGGCGGATTGTCGCAAGGGCAGACGTCCATCGTTTATAAATGCCGCCGTACCGGATATTGCAGAGCCGCTCTATAATTATTTTTGCCAAAAGATGACATTGCTTGGCATAAGGTCGGTCAAGCAGGGGATTTTCGGTGCGGATATGAAGGTGTCGCTGATAAACGACGGCCCTGTTACAATAGTGCTTGACTCAAAGGAGCTGAGTAAAAAATGATAGACATTAAATGCTTTAGAATAGGTGTTTTGCAGACCAACTGCTACCTTATAACCGATAGAAAAACAGGGGATATGGCTGTAATAGACCCTGGATTTAAGTCGGAAAAACTGCTTGATGAGATAAAAAGCAGAGAAAACGGAGAGCTTAAATATATTCTTTTGACGCACGGGCATTTTGACCATATTTCCGGAGTGAAGTGGCTTAAAAATGCGATGAATGCTGATGTTTACATTGGAGTAAAGGATAGTGACTTTACAACAAATCCGGAGCTTTCTCATATGTTTCCTAAGCTTTATACCGAGATGTTTAAGGCTGATAAGCTGTTAAAAGAGGGCGATGTGCTTACACTTGGTGATACCGAGATAAAGGTCATTGAAACTCCCGGACATACCGCAGGCGGATTATGCTATATTACGGATAACTGTATTTTTTGCGGCGACACGCTTTTTCAAGGCTCGGCGGGCAGAACAGATTTGCCTACGGGTTCGGATGAGGAGCTTGCAAAATCCTTGCGCAGACTCTCAGCCATAGAAGAAAACCTTGAGGTTTATCCCGGACATGGTGAGTTTACGACGCTTGATGAGGAAAAACGTTATAACGTCTATATGGCTTCCGCACACAGTCAGTGGCAGGATGATTAGTATTATGATAAAAATGAAAAGGCAGGTGAACGGCAAGATATATGAGGCTTTATATAATCAATCACGGTTTTCATTATGAACTTGAAAATTTGTGCAGGGTATTCTTCCCAAATGATAAAATCGACGTGACGACTGATGCAGCAGGCGATGACGAAAGCGATTTTATATATACTGAGCTTGCAAAAGATAAATCTGCAATAAAGCTTACAGTAAAGGCATTGCTGGGAGGCTGCGACAAATACGCCGAAAAAACCTTGCCTGCCGATTCTTCGGATGATGATTGCGAGCGTGAAATGGCTCTGCTCATGTACGGTATACTTACGGATTATACTGAGGTTACTCCGCCGTGGGGCATACTTACGGGCGTACGCCCGATAAAGCTTATGCGCAGGCTTATTGACGATGACGGTGAGGAGAAGGCCGCAGAATATTTCAGAGATAAGCTTAAGGTATCGGATGAAAAGATAAGGCTTGCGATGATAACTCAGAGGAACGAGAAGAAGATTATAGATTTATCGGACAAAAGCTCCTTCAGTCTTTATATTTCAATTCCGTTCTGTCCGTCAAGGTGCAGTTATTGCTCATTTGTTTCGCAATCTATCGAAAAAGCGTCACATCTTATAAAAGGCTATGTTGATAAGCTCTGCGAAGAGATTGAGTTTACCGCAAGTGAGGTAAATAAACTGAATTTGAAGCTTGAAACGGTGTATATAGGCGGCGGCACGCCAACTACTCTTGACTCCGGGCAGATAAAAAGAATAATAGACAGGATTTACTCCTGCTTTGATATGAGTACATGCAGAGAGTTTACCGTAGAAGCCGGCAGACCGGATACGATTACGGAGGACAAGCTTGCGACAATGCTTGTTTCCGGCGTGGACAGAATTAGCATTAATCCGCAAACTCTAAACGATAATATACTTGAAAAAATAGGCAGACGTCATACGTCAGCCCAGACGCTGGACGCTTTTGCCCTTGCAAGAAAATGCGGTTTTACACATATAAACATGGATTTGATAGCAGGTTTACCCGATGAAAGCTTAGAAAGCTTTAAGTCTACGATTGAAAAGGTCATTTCACTTGAGCCGGAGAGTATAACGGTACACACGCTTGCCATGAAAAAATCCTCTGCGCTAACGCTCGGAGGAATGGATTTGTACAGAGAGGACGCCCGACGCACGTCTTCCATGCTCGAATACGGCGCACGCCGTCTGACAGAAAGCGGATATCATCCTTATTATCTCTACAGGCAGAGCAGAATGGTGGGTAATCTTGAAAACGTGGGATGGTCAAAGCAGGGCAAGGACGGATTGTATAATGTGTATGTAATGGATGAAACACATACGGTTATTGCCTGCGGCGCAGGCGGCGTAACAAAGCTGAAGGTGTACGGCGGCGACTATCTTGAACGTATATTTAATTTTAAATATCCATATGAATATATCAGCAGATTTAATGAGATTATAGATAGGAAAGAAAGGATAGTGAAGTTTTATGATGAATTTTTCTAATTCATACCAAAGGTTTGTTATCACGAGGGAACAAATCAACAACGAAGTGGAAAAAGATGCCCAAACATTCATAAATGTAGTTGAGGAAGCATATCATACCTCAGTGAAAAAAGTTGCCAAAGAGATAGCTGATATGGGCAACGATTGCAAAATCGTGATGCTGGCGGGCCCGTCGAGCAGTGGTAAAACAACTACTGCAAAAATGCTTGAAGATAACCTGAATCTGCTTGGCAGGCATACAATATCCATCT
>CADBRB010000091.1 GCA_902796955.1 uncultured Ruminococcus sp. | reverse complement strand
CTTCCTCAAAGAGGAAGGCTGAGGAGGGAGTTTACACTCCGCCGCAGGAAACAAAGCTAATATTTTAAACAATTTCGTGTGCGACTTGCGTGCAGGCTCAGCCTGCCGACCGAGCCGGCAGGCGAGAAGCTGTCAGCGTAAGCTGACTGAGGGAGTTTTACCTTTCGCCGCAGGTAAAAAAGTTATTGTTTGTATATAGTAAGTGTGCGACGTGGGAGTACCGCAAAAACGGCAAAACAAAACCCCCGGCGCATGACCGGGGGAGTATGTATTAATTATTGAAAATTATTTCTTGCAAACTTGTTCAAGATTCATATCAGGTGTAATTTCTGTATCACTACCCTTTTCTGATACAAGTTTTCCTTCTATTGCTCCGTTGGAACTAACATAGAACCTAATTTTGTCTTTTTCATCAGTGTATGAATCTGTCTTATAAGCAAAAGATTTTTCATCAGCTGAAAGTAAACTACCTAAACCGTTGTCCTTAAGTACAGTTGCAACAGTTACTTGTTGAGCAATCGTCTTAGTTTTGTCAGGATATGTAGTACTATTATACTTCTCGGATATACCTGCCTGAATCTCTGTGTAAGCTTCTTTAAGGAGAAGATCAACTGTCTTGGCGTTGTTTCTATCTGTATTTTGGTTAGCTGACTTGATTACGCTTGAAACCACAGGAATTGCAATAGCTGCGATAACTGCCAAAATTGCGATAGCCATAACAAGTTCAACAAGAGTAAAACCTTTTCTGCTCCGGTTTGACCAGAATTTTTGAGTGAATGTCTTTTTCACATTGCATACCTTCTTTTCTTTTTTTTAATTTAATATTTCACAGCTTTCGCAATATAGAAATCTTTAATAAGATTAAATATCTTGATTAAAAACAACAGCTGCGAAATAACTGCGATTTATATTCCTAATTTTACAATACATAGGCAGACAAGTCAAGAGTTTTTTAATTAAATTACAAAATTTTCATTACAATAAAATAAAATTTACAAATTTTTACAACTTGATGACAAGTCGCATATATACTGACGAAAACAGGAATATAGAATACATTTTATGGTGTCAGACAATACGGCGAATAATAAATCACTTTTATGTCCGGCATTCTTTGAGTGAGCGATGTAATCATAATCGCTACTCAAAGAAAATGTTGAGTATAACAGGCACGAAATAAATTCCTATCAGCGTGGCGGTTCCTGCTATAATAACAAGCACGTACATAATCATATTTAACACTTTTGATTTAATCAGAGAGCCTTTATGCTTATGCCTGTACACCGCAAACAGCACCGTGAGAGCTATGCCGAGTATTGTAAGGAATATGCCGCCTGTAAGACCGATTGGCATATATGAAAGCTCAATGTTATTCTCACCTTTTGAGAGTCTAACAGCCATAAAGCAGGAGTATACCCTGTGTATCTCGGCTTTCTCGCCGTTTATCTCTGCCGAAAAGCCCCTGTCGTAAGGCACTTGAATTATGAGCCAGCTATCGTCGTCTACAGTATAGCTTCCGCTTATTTTTCTGCCGTTTACATTGAGCGAGCCGGTTGCGGGAGTGTTTATATACCGTTCAAGTACTGAATATTTAAGACCGGCCACACCGAAGGATTTACAGTAGATGTCATCTTTAACGTACAAATCTACGTCCACTGCCTCGTCCTCGAATGTGCCGAGCCGCAATATTCCGTTGTAGGATTTGTTCGGATAATCCGAATGAAGCTTTTTGCCGTTGACATATATATCGAACGTATGGTTTATATGCTCTTCCAATAAGGTGCTGAGATTATCAAAGCATTCAAAGTACAGTTCTTCTTTGCCCTTTACGTTTATGTGATACTTGATAAGCCCGTTTTGATTTGAATCCATACGATAGAAAATATGCTCCTCGGCGGCATAATCCTCAGTCAGATAAAGCTCGTCAATATTTTCGGTATACCAAAAGTCGTACTTGGAAAATAAATCATCGGAAGTATTGTATACGCTTTTGAACACTTCGTTTTGAATATCAAAGCGTTCCCTGCTGCTCATTTCGGTATTTTTTGTTAAATCGGATTTTGTAACTACTCCGAGAGGTATGCAGTAATCGTTGCGATTCAGTGTATAGTAACTGCCGCCTCCGTCATAATTGTAAGAGCTGATATAATACTTATTGCTCAAAAAAGCATCACTGAACAACGTGCCGCCCTGTGCACCAAGCTCCATCCAATACGCCGAATAGCCGAATTTCTTCATTCCGTAGAAGAAATCCTCCTTATTGAGCGAGGTGTAGTGGGCAATGGTGTTATAGCCCATTGCTCCGATGTTGTTTACGTTAAAATACTTTTTGTCCGATTTAACCCTGTAAAAGTCCTTATCGTCAATTTTATCCGCAATGGACATTATGGCTTCAAATCTGCTTGAATCTCTGCCGGCACTTACCATGTATACATTTGTGGAAATCAAACACTCGGCAACCATTGCCGGAATAAGCAGGATAGCGGCTATCTGACGGCGAATAAGGCTGTTTTTATAAAAGTATAAAATTGAAGTGTACGCCAACATCATTATGAACATTATTGCAAGTATGCCTTTGCCGGAGTTCTCGTTGCCCCAAAGCGAATTTGTGTACTCGTCCAATGTATAAATGTTGTCTTTAGAGTATTTTATAACAACCGCAATGGAAAAAATTGTCAAAAAAGCGGGGATAAAAATATTTTTTATTTTATAGCCGTTTTCCGGCTCTTCATGTCTTTTTGAGAGAATTGCGGCAGCAAGAATAAGACCGCAGAATATGGTTGCATAGCCGTATCTTGCCGGAAAGCACTGGTAACTGCCGGTGTGCCACATTCTGTTTATCGGCTCTACGAAAATTGGAATTACCGTGCATATAAACATTGTTCCGTAGAGTTTTAACCTTTTATCACGCAGGCATCCGCTGAGGTTTACAAGTGCCGACGGGATTATGGCGGTGCAGGCTATTATTGCGCCGGTGGTAGATATTTTGCCGATGAAATCACACCTTGTCAGCGAATTGTAAATTGATGTGACACGTGCTGAGTCTATGCACTGTATAAGTGACGGAAGCCATGCCGCCGCAGATATAAGTGCCGCTAAAAACGAGCCGACTATGAATAAAGAACAGATTTGCTTTTTGTTCTCAATGTCTTTGTCTAATAGCATATATGCACCGAAGAACAGCAGAGTGTATACCACTGCCATATAACCGAGATAAAACTGCATTACAACAATAGCCGAAAGGCAAATTGAATAGGGTATAACCTTTTTTTCATAGATGAGCTTTTCAAAAGAGAGCAAAAGCAACGGGAAAAGATACATTACATCGAGCCATACTACATTTTGATAAAACAGCATTGCATAGCCGCTGAAGGCGTACATTACGCTCAATACTATGTTGAACCATGCGTCAAGATGTTTAAAGCGTTTTTTAAAATAAATTGAAGCCGTAACCGAGCAGACTATCATTTTAAGTATGACAAGCACATTCATAAACAGCTTAAGGTCTGCTTTTTCCACAAATGCCACAAGAAATGAAAACGGACTGCATATAAAAAACAGGAACACGCCCCAAAAATTCATACCGCCTGCGTTTTGCATACTGAGCAGTATACTGCTTTTTCCTGCGAGTATATCCTTAAAATCCGCCATGAGCGGTATTACCTGCTCGTCCATATCGCACCATGCTATGGACTTTGTACCGAATGGGTACAGATTACCCAATGAGAAAAATCCGGCGAGCAATATGGCGGTTATTAAACCTGCTACGGCATATGAAAATTTGTTGAGCCTTCGCTGAGTATATTTAATCAATTTTAATTCTCCGTTCATAGACCGACAAGCGTATTTTACGCTGTAGGTGTTTTGAGTGGCCGGCTGATATAAGCATAGGCAGAACAAACAGACAACTGCTTCTCAGCATCAAGACAGCCTTAACAGATTTATTCTAACACAAGTTATTGCTTTTTGCAACTGCGTTATGACAGCGTTTAGCCTTTGAGCCCATAATGTTATAATGAAGAAATCGGGCTGTGGAGAAAACGCCGTGCCACCTACGGTATGCGATATGGGGGTTATTGCGGTGTTTCGGATTTTGAAAGAGCCTTTCGTTACAACTGCATTGTGATACATTACTCATTAAAGGAGGCAAAAGTGACGGCGTTTTGCCTGTTGGCTCGGCACGGTGCGACATATCAGTCAGCCTGCAATGACATTGCTTTTTGGTATATAAATAAAAATCAAGCAAATTTTTGAAAAATACTGTCCAAATCTTTCATAATATGTTATAATAAAACTACAAGCGATTTTTAAACTGATTATGAAAGGATTGATCTGATGAATACTCAAAGAATTATCGCCGGCAAGGCGGTAAAAGCATTAGCACGCAAAACTCTCTCTGTAGTTTTGGTTTTGCTTCTGCTCTGTACATCGGTGCCGCTTACGGCTATGGCAGACGGATATGTTTTGGGTACGTATAAGTGTATAGCTTCATCTACCCTGAACATCAGAGCGGATTCAACAGGCAGCGGAACGATAGTCGGCGTTCTTTACAATGGCGATATTGTTACGATTACTAAAATAGAAAATACCAAATGGGGGTATTTTTCCAACGGAAGCAAATCGGGTTGGGTAAGCCTTGCATATATGGAGCTTATCTCGGCTACTTCATTTAATGTTGGAGATTCGGTAATGGTTGTGCAGGGCGCAACCGACTATAACGGAACTGCACTTTCTTCCCACGTATACAGCACTGTGTACACCATTATTTCAATTAACGGCGACAGAGCCGTTATAGGTATAAACGGTGCGGTTACCGCCGCAGTAAATACAAGTAATCTGTATCTGGTCGGCGGTAATGTAGACCCTACGGGCATATCGCTCAGCAAGACAAGCCTTTCGATAACTGCGGGCTCATCGTCTACGCTGACTGCTACTGTTTCACCGTCAAACGCAACCAATAAGTCGGTTACGTGGTCAAGCAGTAATACGGGCGTCGCTACAGTTTCGGGAGGTACGGTAACGGGTGTTTCTGCAGGAAGCGCAACCATAACAGCAAGAACATCTAACGGATATACCGCAACCTGTTCGGTGACTGTCACCGCCGGCGGAGGTTCAAGCTCCGGGCTTGCGGTGGGTGATAAAATCACAATAAACGCAGGGGCAACCAACTATGGCACTACAACAACGTTTGCAAGCTTTGTTTACAGCACGGTCTATGAGATTATATCAATTAGCGGCGACAGAATAGTTTTCGGTAATAACGGTGCTGTTACGGGTGCTGTAGCCGCAAGCAACGTAACAAAGGTTGGCGAAGGCTCGGGCAATGACTCTTATTATGCTCAGGGCGAAAACAAAATATATGCTTACGGTATTGACGTTTCAAAGTGGCAGGCAAATATAAACTGGTCGCAGGTTGCACAGGATAAGGTTGATTTTGCCATAATCCGTGCGGCTGTGAATACTGCACCGGGCAATTCGCTGGGCAAAGACGGCTACTTTGAACAGAACTATACAAACGCCAAGGCCGCCGGAATACCTATAGGTATTTACGTATATGCCTGCGCCAATACGGAGGCTCAGGCAAGAACCGAAGCGGATCAGCTCTATAATATCATAAAAGGAAAAACCTTTGAATATCCTATATTCTATGACGCGGAGGATGAGTCACAGAAATCTGTAGGCAAGCTTGCGCTTGCAAAAACGGTTGTAGCATTTCTTGACAGAATGTCCAGCTACGGCTACTACTGCGCTACATATACAGGTCAGTACTTTGTTAATTCTTACATAGATTTGAACACTATCGGTAAGAACTATGACGTTTGGATAGCTCAATATCCAAATTCGCTTTACCCCGAAAGCGGCATAACACCTACTGCCGCCGCTCCTACAGTTGCAACCTATACTGCCTCCAAAAGCAAGCTCTACGGTATGTGGCAGTATACTTCAAGAGGCAGAATAAACGGTATTAGCGGAAATGTTGATATGAGCGTTTCATATAAAGATTTTCCGAGAATAATAAGAGAAAGAGGTTTGAACGGAATGACGCCGTCAACCCCGACGGCTTCAACTCCTACGCTGTCAACATCAAATGTTGCGGGCGGTAAGAAGGTAACCCTCTCATGTTCTATAAGCGGAGCAACGATTTATTACACAACAAACGGCTCTGCACCTACAACATCGAGTACAAAATATACCGGTGCGTTTACGCTCAGTTCTGCCTCGACTACGGTAAAGGCGATAGCTGTGGCAAGCGGGTATAACAACAGCCCCGTAATGACGCAGACGGTGAGTATCTCCAAAACGGCTACGCCGGCAATATCTGCCGCAAACGCCGTAGCAAGTAAAACCGTGACTATAAGCTGTTCTACAAGCGGAGCAACGATTTATTACACAACAGACGGCTCGGCACCGTCAACCTCAAGCACAAAATATACGGGCGCATTTACGGTAAGTGCGGCATCAACTACAGTTAAGGCTATAGCCGTGACAAGCGGATATCTCAACAGCGATACGGCTTCAAGTACCGTAAGCATATCTGCGGCGGCAACACCGTCGATATCTACATCGAATGTAAACGGTGGCAAATCGGTAAGTATAAGCTGTTCCACAAGCGGAGCAACTGTTTACTATACAACCGACGGCTCAACGCCTACAACATCAAGCACTAAATACACTGCGGCATTTACTCTGACGGCGGCGTCTACTACCGTTAAGGCCATTGCTGTAGCGAGCGGATATTTCAACAGCTCCGTTGCTTCAAGCACGGTGAGTATTTCAAAGGCGGAAACACCTTCGATATCTACATCGAACGTAAACGGAGGTAAATCCGTAACCATAAGCTGTTCCACAAGCGGAGCAACGGTATACTACACAACAAACGGCTCTGCGCCTACGGCATCGAGTACAAAATATACCGGTGCGTTTACCCTGACGGCATCATCCACAACGGTTAAGGCTGTTGCAATAGCAAGCGGTTATCTCAGCAGTGAAGCCGCTTCAAGTACGGTGAGCGTATCAAAGACGGCTACACCGTCGATAACCACATCCAATGTAAGCGGCGGAGTGAGTGTTGCAATAAGCTGTTCCACAAGCGGAGCAAGCATATACTATACAACCGACGGCTCTGCGCCGAGCGCATCAAGTACAAAATACAGCGGTGCGTTTACGGTAACATCGGCGTCTGCAACCGTTAAAGCAATAGCCGTAACAAGCGGATATTCTAACAGTGATGTTGCAACAAAGGATATCGGTATTGCAAAAGCGGCAACACCGTCTATAACAACTACCGACGTTGAAGGCGGCAAATCGGTTACTATAAGCTGTTCTACAAGCGGGGCAACAATCTACTATACAACAAACGGAAATAACCCGACAACATCAAGTACAAAGTATACGGGTGCGTTTACGCTCAGCTCGGCTTCTACAACAGTTAAGGCCATTGCAGTTGCAAGCGGGTATGCAAACAGTGAGATAGGCTCAAAGACGGTAACTATAACAAATGTGGCTACACCGTCAATAACCACATCAACCTCAGGCAGTACTGTGACAGTTACGATATCCTGCTCAACAAGCGGAGCAACGGTTTATTACACGACAAACGGCAGTACACCGACAAAATCAAGTACAAAATATACGGGAGCATTTACGCTTAACACAGGCTCCGTTACAATTAAGGCGATTGCGGTTGCCAACGGATATTTTGACAGCGCAGTAGCATCAAAGACTACAGACAAGCTGAAAACGGCAACGCCGGTAATGACGCTTACAAACTATGTGGGCGGTAAATATATGGCGCTTACGTGCGACACTGAGGGCGCTGTGATATACTATACTACAGACGGCACAGACCCGACGACATCAAGCAAGCAGTATTCTGCAAAGGTAAAGCTCAGTGCGGCGTCATATACAATAAAAGCATATGCGGTTGCCGAGGGCTCTACCGACAGCGACATTATGGTTGAAAACATTGAAATACCGAGAGTGGAAACTCCCGTAGTATCTACCATGCAAAACGGTGATACGGTTACGGTGAGCATTTCATGTACAACCTCCGGCGCAACTGTTAGATATACTACGGACGGAAGTACGCCTACAACCACAAGCGCAGAATATACTGCACCTTTTACAGTGAACTCTGCCACGACAGTTTCGGCAATAGCTACACTTAACGGATACAGGAACAGTGCAAAATGTACTGAAAATGTTAAAATAGGAGTTACATCTCTTACACTTAGTCAAAGCACATTGACGCTCAACGTGGAGAAGACGGCTACCCTTACGGTAAGCTCGGTTCTGCCTGCAAATGCAAGTGATACGGCAGTTACCTGGACGAGCAGTAACGAGAGCGTAGCAGTTGTTACAGACGGTGTGGTAACCGGTATTTCCGGCGGACAGGCCAATATTATAGCAACGGCCGGCAGCGGTGCGTTTGCGGTATGCTCGGTTACGGTAATCGACAATAAGGGCGATTACTTCCTTAAGATAGATTCTGCGGACGATTTAAAGAGCAACGGTTATTACATTTTTGCAACGGGTACAACCGCCGCAGGTAAAATAGACAGCTCAATAGCCAAGGCAACGGAAGTAACGGTAAACAACGGCAGGATAACCTCAACCTATGCAAGTGCAGTTTGGATACTGCAAAAATCAGGCGATGAGTATTATCTTAAAAACGCATATTCAAAGAAGTACCTCGGCGGTGCGGATTCTACTGCTGTAACCGAGAGCGATACAGGCGTGGCGTTGACTTTAAACCTGCAAAAGGACGGCACGTTTACGGTTATTAATACCAACGCAGGCAACAGATTTTTGGGATATAACAAGTCTACAGGTTACAAATGGTATGCGGCTTCAAGCTCAAAGACCACTTATCCGGGATATTTTGATGTTTACAGATATATGGGCGACGGCATACCGTCATATCTGACAGATACATCGGAGTACTCGGTAACCGTAAAAGCCGGCACAGGCGGTACGGTTTCTCAGACCTACACATCAAGCATGATGAGCGAGGGAACATCGGTAACGGTGACGGCTACGGCAAACGAGGGTTATAAATTCAGCGCATGGGTAGACGAGAACAATAATGTTGTAGGCTCAAATGCAAAGCTGACATTTACTGTAAATGCAAACGTAAACTACACGGCTGTGTTTGAACAGCTTAAGTGCGGTGCGGTAACGGCAAACCCGGCAAGCGGTACGGTTGCTGAGGGTACAAGCATTACTCTTACTGCGGCAAGCGGAGAGAAGATAATGTACAGTACGGACGGAAAGAGCTATAAGGAATATACTCAGCCGATAGTTCCGACGGCATATCCTGTAACAATATACGCATACGCCGCAAGAACAGGCTATATAAACGGCGACACGGTTACATTTACCTACGATGCTGTACATGAGGATACGGGAGTTTACGCATTGATTATAGATAACTCCTATTTAAAGCATAATACAAAGGTTGCTCTTGTGTTCAACGGTTCGCTTTTGAATGCTCCAACGGGCGGAATGATGGCACTTTCGAGCATTACGTTCGACAGCAACGGTACATTCGCAGGCATAGGCAATGACAACTCATGGATAATAGAGCAGTACGGAACACAGTTCTATCTGAAAAATGCGTCCACAGGCAAATACCTTGCGTGGCAGTCATCTACAAATATTACTACAAGCGATACTCCGCACGCTCTTGATATAACTAAACAGGCTGACGGTACTTTCCTTATAACGCACGGTGAGTCCGGCAGATTCTTCGGATATAACAACAGTGACGGATTTAAGCTGTATGCTATGTCGAATCTTTCAAAGAACAGCGGATACATAAACATATATATCTATACCGAGGGTGCAATACCCGACGCTAATCTTTACAGCGTTATAGCCGTTTCGGACGGTCACGGCACGGTTACAAACAACTATGCGGGCATGAGCCTTACAAGCGGCACGCAGGTAACTGTAAGCGCACAGCCGAACGAGGGCTACGTGTTTAAGGCATGGCTGGACGGCAACGGTCAAACGGCGTCCACATCTGCGGAATTTACGTTTACTCTGACATCAAATGTGCATTATACGGCTACGTTTGAACAGCTTAAATGCGGTACGGTAACGGCAAACCCGGCAAGCGGTACGGTAGCACAGGGAACAAGCATAACTCTTACTGCCTCAGTAAGCGGAGAAACGGTAATGTATAGCGTTGACGGTACGAACTTTGTTGAGTACAGCCTGCCGATAGTGCCGCTTACATATCCAGTAACCATATACGCATATGCCGCAAGAAACGGATATAAAAACGGCGATACGGTGACATTTACATATGACGCCGTACAGGAGGACACGGGAGTTTATGCTCTGATAATTGATAACTCCTACTTAAAGCACAATACAAAGCTTGCGCTTGTATTTAACGGCTCGCTTTTGAATGCGCCCGCAGGAGGAATGATGGCGCTTTCGGACATTACGTTTGACAGCGACGGTACATTTGCAGGCATAGGCAACGGCAACGTGTGGATTTTGGAGCAGAACGGTACTACGTTCTACCTTAAAAATGCAGATACCGGCAAATACCTTGCATGGCAGTCCTCAACAAACATAACGACAAGCGACACGCCTCAGGCTCTTAATATAGCAAAACAGGCTGACGGCACTTTCCTTATAACGCACGTTGAATCGGGCAGATTCTTCGGATATAACAACAGCGACGGTTTCAAGCTCTATGCCGCTTCCAATCTTTCAAAGAACAGCGGCTACATAAACATTTACATCTACACTGAGGACGCAATACCGGACGCAAGCCTTTATACAGTGGTTGCAGAGCCTGATGAACACGGCTCTGTAGAGAATAATTTCTACGGTATGAGCCTGACAAGCGGAACTCAGGTAACAATAACAGCCGAGCCGGACAGCGGATATAAATTTAAGGCTTGGGTAGATGAAAACGGTCAGACGGTTTCCACATCTGCGGTGTTTACATTTACACTTACTTCAAACGTGCATTACACAGCTACGTTTGAACAGCTCAAGTGCGGTGCGGTTACTGCAAATCCCGCAAGCGGAGAAATAGCGAAAAACAGTACGATTATCCTTTCGGCGGCGAACGGCGAAACGATAATGTACAGCATTAACGGCGGCGAGTATGTGCAGTATACGGGTGCTATAACAGCATCGGAGTTTCCGCTTTCAATAAGCGCTTATACTGTCAGAGAAAACTATATAAACGGCGATACGGTAACGTTCAGCTATACCACACCGTATATTGAAACAGGCGTGTACACGCTTATACAGGACAGCTCCTACATTGATACGGGCATAAAGTTTGCCTTTGCACAGGGCAATAAGCTTATAGGAAAGATAACGGGCGGAGCGGCAACTACCTCTGAGGTTATAATCTCCGGCAGTAAGATAAGCTCTGTTGACGCAATCAATTCATGGACGCTTGAAAAGAACGGCGACAACTACTTTATCAAGAATGTATCCACGGGCAAGTACCTTGCGCTGGGCAGCTCCACAAATGTTGTAAACAGTGATGAAGGTCGGGCGTTCTCTATAGTTAAACAGCTTGACGGTACATTCGTATTTACGCATATTGAATCGGGCAGATTCCTGGGATATAACGGTTCAAACGGATTTAAGCTGTATACGTCTACGGCTTCAAATCAGAACAACTACAACGGAAGCATAAGCATATATATGTACACAGAGGAGGATACTCCGATAGTACAGTACGTAAGCGTTATTACTGTTTGCTCCGACGGACACGGCACGGTTACTCCGGTTTATTCGGCGCAAAGTATTGTAAACGGTACTGAACTTACACTCAGCGCACAGCCCGACAGCGGCTACAGATTTGTTGCATGGCTTGACAGTAACGGCAATAAGATAAGTGAGCAGCAGACATTTACACTTACCGTTTCAAAGAGTGAAACATATATCGCTTCTTTTGAACAGCTTATTTGCGGAGCAGTAACGTCAGACCACGCAAACGGGGTGATAGCTCCGGGTACGCAGATAACACTGACAACTCTGTACGGAGCAGATATAATGTACAGCTTAAACGGCAGTGAATACGTTAAATATACAGGCGCAATAACTGTAGCACAGCTGCCGCTTACCGTTTATGCATATGCGGTTAAGGACGGATATATAGACGGCGCACTTTGCACGTTCAGTTATACTGCTCCTGCCGAGGAGGTAAGCTACGGCGGCACGTTTGTAAAAATCAGCTCGCTTGCGGATATCACATCGGGAGAACAGTATGTGATAGCCTGCGGTCAGAATGCAATAACGGCAAGCGTTACAAGCAATGCGCTTGTAAAGACGGAGGTTGCAACAGGTGCAAACCGCATCACTACGGATAATTCCGATATTATTTGGATTATTGAAGCTACGGATGTTCAGGGTATTTACAAGCTTATGTCTGCAAATAAGACCTATCTTTACGGTACGGCAAGCTCTGCCAATGTATCGCTTAAGGATACTGGAATAGAGCTGAGAATAACGGCCCTTGCAAACGGCGGATTCAAAATTGAGCAGAACAATACGTCAGGCAGATACTTAGGCTACAGCGTTAGCGGAGATTATTTTAAATGGTTTACTTCCACATCTTCCTCGTATGTATCGAGCCTTGAGATATACAAGCTTAACCCCGATGCGGGCGAGGCAGTATATTACAATGTTTCGGTAACGTCTGACGGCAACGGTGAGCTTGCCGAGAATATAAGCGGCAGCTACGCAGAGGGTACAAGCATAACCGTTTCGGCGGCAGAGCAATATGCGGACAGCTTCATCGGCTGGTATAACGAAAACGAAGAGCTTGTATCGCAGGATAGCTCATATACCTTTACGGTTGTAAGCGATGTTCAGCTTATGGCAAGGTTTGTATTAATGACACTCGGCAACGCAAACGGCGATGACAAGCTTGACAATAACGACATTACATTTATGCTTGACTTCCTTACAGGCGTTGTTGATCTTGATGAAAAATTTGCGGAATTTGCAGATTTTAACGACGACGGCGTTGTAAATCTGCTTGACGCATATTTACTGTATTGCCTGATAAACAACGGCTGAGTTTAAACAAGGCTTTACGCAAAAGTTAAAATAAAGCTTCCCCGTATCCCGATAAATTGGGATACGGGGAGTTTTTTAAGTTATAGGTAACAGTGAAAAGGGAAGAGGGAAGAGGTGAAATTGTATAACGGAATCGGCTTCATATCATGCGGTTTTTAGTTATAGTAGGATTTTGTTTTATACTAAGACTCATTAAAACGCTTAAACCGGTAAAAACCAACCCCCGTACTGCGGTTTACTTTCCGTATTTCCGTAGTACGGGGGTTTTCAGGTTGCTCTCTCGTTTGCTGTTTAATATTAAAGATTCTCGTTTTTAAGGGCGTCTATGGTGTTGTCCTTCTTTATCTTGCGTATCGAGTACAGCATGGTTGCAAATACAACTACAAATACACTGCCCACAGCTATTGCTACGCTGTACCACGGAATATAGAAGCCGCCGTCGTATGCCGAGCTTGTCACCTTATAGATTATGAAAGTCATAATCACCGATGCGGGCAATCCCCAAACAAGTCCCTTTATACCGTAGATTATACATTCGTAATTCGTCATTTTTCTGAATCCCTTTTCGGAAAGACCTATGGATTTCAGCATAGCGAACTCTCTGCGGCGAAGGAATACATTTGTGGATATAGTATTGAATACATTGGCTATGGCAATAAGCGATATAAGTATGATGAAGCCGTAAGCGAATACATTTACTATTGTAACAAGCTGTTTTGTGGATTCTGACTGCTTTGCATTGTCGTTTAATCTTGAAGAATCCATATTATTTTCATCAAGGATATTCTTCATATCGTTGTATGCCTGCGTATGATTTTCTACGGTAAATACAAAGCTCGTCTGGTAGTATTCAGTATCCTGCTTAAATTGCTCTGCCATAACCTCCGCCATGCTGAGCGGATATACCAGATATATATTGTCGGAGGGCATAAAGAACAGGCTTTGCTCCGCAATTTCCCCAACGGTTATCGGTATGAGCTTCTCAACCTCTTCGGCAGGCTTTATTATAGCCATACTCTCGTCAAACTCGGCCTCATAGTTACCGTTGTGGCTCTTAAAAAATTCTTCAATGTAATCCTGCGAGTAGTAAACAAAGTATCTTTTGCCGTTTTCATCGGTTTTTTCGCTTGTTTGAGTATACCCTTCAAAATCCTCTATCAGATTATAATAGACTTTGCAGGGTAGAGATGACTTTTTAAACACCTCATAGCTGTACCATTTAACAGATTCGCCACCATTGTAAATCTTTGTTACGTATTTGTTGTAAACTATGCATTTGGGTGCGCTTTTGTCGAAGTAGTCTTCTGCGTTTATGCCGTTTTGTGAGCAGAATTTACGGAAGTTGTTGTCGTCAAGGAAGATAAAATACGGGTATACTCCTACTTTGCCGTTGTTATATGCATCTTGAAATTCCAGATAATCATCAGTCAATACCTGTTTATCCGCAACCAATTCACTCATATCGTTATTGACAAAATAAGCGGACTCTTTGATGCCGTCTACATTTGAAAGCATTGAGAACAGGCTTTCCGAATCGGGCCTATCTTTGCCTACGGTGTAGTAGCTTATATCCAGCTTTACACGTGAGGAATCCACCGCTGTGACGGAATCGGTTACATAAGCGCAGAAGGATGATGCGGAAATAAACAGTGTTACGCTTAAAAACAGCGAGATCACCGTTGAACGGTAACGTCTGCGGTTACGCTTGAAGTTCTTTGAAGCCATCATTCCCTCAAAGCCGAAAAGCTTTTGCGTAAGACGGGAGGTTTTTACCTCTTTGCTCTTGATTTTCATATCTCCGCTTTGACGTATTGCTTCTATTGGGGATATTTTTATTGCTCTCTTTGCGGGTATCCATGCGGATATCAGTGTTGTAATCATACAAATTACTGCCGCAAGCAGAAGCATACCGGGATTTAAAACAAGACGGATTTGAGTGTTTGTACCCATTATGTCAAGACCTGTAAAGGAATCCCTGAGCAGGTAGAGCGTAAGCCCGATGCCTGCACAGCCTACAATCATGCCGATTATTATACCTATGCCGCCGAGCAGGAACGCCTCGTACATAACGCTTCTGCGTATCTGCTTTTTGGTTGCACCGACGGATTTGAGTATGCCGAACTGCTTTGTACGCTCACTTACCGAAATTGAAAATGAGTTATATATAAGCGATATTGAACCGAGTGAAATCAAAATGATAAGTATGCCCATAAAGCCGTATACAACTGTTGTGAGGTTGCCGTCGCGGAGCGTTCCGTAAAGTCGTAATAAATCTCTGTGATCCTGAATGTTCCTGCTGACCGTCTGTTTTTCTGAAAAAGTATAGTAGTCGGACGGGTGCTTTACTTGAAAATAGATATCGTAAATATCTTTGCCGCCGCCGGCAGTAAGTGCTGTAAAGCCGGGACATTCATAACCCTCTACATCCCAGTTCAAGCGTTTGTAAATGCCTACGACCGTATATGTTATCTCGTGAGAGTCGATGATTTTTTCACCGTCTTCTACGTAAGGGTTGAACCTGTCAAGAGGGAATCCGTCGGTTGTAACACGGCTGCCCACGTTGACCGTCAGCTTATCGCCTATATTCCGCTGTTCTCCGCCGAAGTCAAACAGATGTTGCGGAAGCAAAATCTCGGTGCTGGTTTCCGGCAGTCTGCCTTTTATGAGATTTACCGTTACATAATCCGTGAAATTTTTATCTATGGATTCTATAAGCAGATACGGCTTGTATTCATTAAACGTGTCAAAGTCTGCCCAGCCTGCCAACCGGCTTACTGTAAAGCCCTTTATCTCGTCAAGCTTTTTGACCTGCTCCGCTTCATCTTTATTTAAACTATAAAAGTAGCCGTGATATGAGCCGGCACGGTCGAATTCGCAACGGCGCAGGTATTCAACGCCGCTGTAAGCACCCTCTATGACTGCTGTGAACAGTGACATGGAAAGTACGATGCCTATAACCGTTACGATTGTGCGCATACGGTTTTTAAGCAATGATTTGCGTGTGAATCTGTAGAATATATTCATCACTTGACCTCCCGAATACGCTCGTCTTTAACGATATGTCCATCTTCAATGGAGATTATTCTGTCCGCACGCAGTGCAATGGATTCGTCGTGTGTTATTATGATAAGCGTTTGACCGTATTTTTTGTTGGACATTTTGAGAAGCTCGACTATCTCCTGACTGTTTTTGGAATCGAGATTGCCGGTTGGCTCGTCTGCAAGCACTACTGCGGGAGCGTTCATAAGCGCACGGCCTATGGAAACTCTCTGTTGCTGACCGCCGGAAAGCTGGTTGGGAAGGTTGTTTTTCCTTTCAGTGAGTGAAAGCGTGGTTAAAAGCTCGTTTAAGCGTTCCTCGTTTACCTCTCTGCCGTCCATAAGTACGGGAAGCGTCATGTTCTCTACCACGTTGAGGACGGGTATCAGATTATAAAACTGATATATAAGACCGACGTGCCTGCGGCGGAAAATCGCAAGCTTTTCCTCGTCCTGTGCGTATACGTCCTGACCGTTCATGTAAACCTTGCCGCTTGTGGGACGGTCTACTCCGCCGAGTATATGCAAAAGTGTGGATTTTCCGGAGCCGGAAGGCCCTATTATGGCGAGAAATTCGCCTTTCTCTACAGAGAACGAAACATCGTCAAGTGCCTTAACTTCATTTTCACCTGAGCCGTATATCTTGGATAGATTTTCAATTTTTAAAATTTCCATCAGGAAATCCTCCCTTGCTTTTATAATAAGTTTTACCCGTTGCCGAAATCAATATCAATCCTTATGATAAATGTACAGCATGTTTTATTTGAGCCTATTATAGCATACGAAAGTGACAATTAGGTGACAATTTTGAATTTTTTTAAAATTTTTCTGAACGCATATTAAGAAAAAATCGAAATTTCTCAAATTTTAAAGGACTTTAAACGTATTTTTGTATTGCGAAAAACAAATTGTCGTGCTATTATATAAAATGTATAACTTTGTGAAAGCAAAGTTTGCACTAATTACACTTGATTCAGCTAAAATTTTAAATTTTTTAATTAAAGGAGACAGTTATGAGAAAATTATCTTTGGTACTTGCGTTATGCATGATATTTTCCATGATGATATTGAGCGGATGCAACAAAGACTCTAAGATTTATTTTTACACATACGATTCAGCACATATCAAAAACTATCAAAAGCTTGCAGACGGATTTGCAAATGAGTATAACGCAGACGAATCTCACAAAAAGATTGATATTGTTGTAAAAGCAATAGATGAAAACTATATGTCTGAGCTAAAAAACGCTTTGAATGATGAAAGCAGTCAGCCGGATATTTTTATGTTTGAAAAGCCGAATCAGTACAGTGCTTTAAAAGACTATTGTGCGGATATTTCCGATACGGTGGCTTTTGTTTCAGAATTGATATGTAAGAATCTTGCTGTTACAGACGGCAGTAAGGCTTATGCACTGCCGCTTTTTACAGACGGCTTCGGACTTATTTACAATGAGAGAATACTTGAAAAGTATTTTCATCTGGAAAGCACCATAGCATCGCCGGTTTTACCCTCTTCCGTTGAGGAGATAAATTCATTTGAAGCACTTAAAGCCGTTGTTTACGATATACAGAGCAAAAAGGATGAGCTTGGCATAAACGGTGCGGTTGCTCCGCTTCCATTAAAGTACGGATATAAGAACGGCATATCTCAGCAGCTTGCCGGAATACCGCTGTACTATGAGTTTGAAACGGACGGGGAAAAAATTACGGACAATGCGAAGCTGCCGGAAGAAATACAGTTGACGTATGCCAATGAGCTAAAGGCGATTATAGACCTGTTCTCGGAGAATACAGATTTGGATAAAACCTTGATGGCCAATACTACATACAAGGACAGTGCAATAGATTTTGCACGCGGTAACTGCGTTTTTATGGCAGGCAACGCATCTATGTGGCAGATAATCTCTCAAGCGGACGATTGCAGAGTGACGGATTCGGATGTATCTATGATGCCGCTGTACATGGGCATTGAAGATGAAATCAGCCACAGTATTGCAGTTGAAGGCCATGGATATATAGCACTTAATAAAAGCATAGAAGACAATAAAGCGGATATAGCTAAAAAGTTTATTGACTGGATGCTTGATAAGAGCGAAAACCTTGCTGTTTTGGGTGAAAATGTACAATGCGTTCTTCCGTACAGGCTTGCGGAAAATGATAACCCGCTCGGTGCAAAGGTTATTGAATATGCCTCTGACGGAGGAAAGAAAACACTGGAGATAATAAACAGTATGTATCCGTCCGAGAAATTCAGAAATATAATGAATGAATCTATTTTGGATTATGTTCAGGGTGTATATGAATGGGAGGGCATAGTTGCCACTGCCACAGATGCTTGGAAAAAATAGATTATAAGCGCATTTTCTATTAAGATAAGCAAACACAAAATTTGATAAGGAGTGTTCAAATGCTGACAGTTTTCCATTTGACAAAGAGATATAAGAACGTTGTTGCCAATTATGACCTGAATTTTTCGGTTGCTTCCGGAGAAATAGCAGTTTTGGTTGGACCTAACGGCGCAGGAAAATCCACTGCCATAAAATGTATAGCCGGATTGCTCAGGTATGAGGGCGATATCTACATAGAACAATTTAAAAATAAGACGCTGGAGGCTAAAAAACTGTTTGGATATATTCCCGAAATACCCGCTCCGTTTGAGCTTTTGACAGTTTGGGAGCATATGGAGTTTTTCGGCAGAGCATACAGAATCGAAAACTGGCAGCAGAGAGCAGAGGATTTACTTGGGAAAATGCAGCTTTTGGATAAAAAGGATAAGCTCGGCAAGGAGCTTTCAAAGGGTATGCAGCAAAAATTGAGTATTTGCTGCGCACTTTTGCCGAAGCCTCAGGTTGTGCTGTTTGACGAGCCGCTTGTAGGGCTTGACCCCCATGCCATTAAAGAGCTTAAAAAGATGATTCTCGAAATGAAAGCGCAGGGTGCGTCTATTCTTATAAGTACTCATATGCTTGAAAGCGTTGAGGAGCTTTGGGACAAGGTGCTTATAATGATGAACGGACGTGTTGCCGCTATGCGCACTAAAGAGGAAATAGCGTTAAGCGGCGAAAACCTTCAGGATTTGTTCTTTGCCATTACCGAGGGAAACGGTAAGCAGTCAAGCGCAAATACACAGTAAATGTGACCTGTCAGTTTTGAGAATAAGGGGTGTTATGCTATGAAACCTTTGCGCTTTGTGCTGGCAAAGACTCTGAAAAATATGATAATAGATGCGTTCAGGCATCCTGCCAAAACGGTGACGTATGCGATAGTAGGCGCTTTGCTTGTAGCATCGGCATATCTTAATATTACCGGCAGAGCCGTTGTTGTTGATAACGGATTCCTTGACTTGCGAATACTTGACGGCATATACATCGGTTTGCTTTCAATGGTTGGTATTCCGCTAATGCTGAACGGATTGAAATCCGGAACAACGTTTTTCAGCATGAGCGATGTAAATATGATATTTGTTTCACCGATAAAGCCTAAGCGAATACTTATATACGGTCTTGTTAAAAAAGCCGCCGTTGTACTGCTTGTAATCGTTTGCTATCTTACCTACGGCAAGATGGCGATGACTGCCTTTGCTTTGAATGATTTTCAGGCGTTTATGCTTATAGCCGGGCTTGCAATATTCTTTTTGATGATACAGGTTTATACGCTCGTTATATATTCTACCTCTAACGGCAGTGATAAGCGCATTAATGCAATAAAGGCGGTTATTTTCGGCAGCCTTGTAGCTATGCTGGGCTTTATTGCCGGATATGTTTTGATATACGGCGTTGACTTTGAACATATATTTCAGGCGGTTTCACACAGAGCGCTTGAATTTATACCGGTAATAGGCTGGGTAAAGGGTGCAATATTCTCGCTTAATAACGGCGAATGGTTTTATTTCTGGCTGTTCTTCGGCTTGATTTCGGCATCTTTGATTGCCTGTATGGTTGTTTTCTTTTCACAGGATTTAGACTATTACGAGGATGTATTGAAGCATACTGAAACTACCTATGAGTTGAAAATGTCTATAAAAGAGGGCAAAGTACCCACTGCCGCAGGCTGGAAGCCAAAGGTAGGAGCAACAGGCATTAAGCACGGCAAGGGTGCTTCGGCGTTTTTCTTTAAACACGCAAGAGAAGCATCGAGAAAGTCACGCATGATATTTATAAACTGGAATACGGTTGTAATCGTCTTTGTAAGCCTTGTATCCGCCGTTGTTATGAGAAAATTCGACATGAGCGGCTTGAACTTCGACAGACATTCCATGACTGTAAAAATGACTATGGCGGCGGCGTGTGCGCTGTGTGTATACATACAGTTTTTCCTGAATGCCTACGGCGATTGGAACAGAGAATTGACCAAGCCGTATATATACATAGTTCCGGCAAGCCCATTGAAAAAGCTTATATACGCCAGTGGATTGAGCGTAGTTAAGCCTGTTGTTGACGGATTTATCGCATTTACTATTACCGGATTGATAATAGGTGCAGATTTGTTTACCATTATTGTAACAGCGTCTTTATACGGAAGCTTCGGATTTGTTTTTACCACAACAAATATTTTGACGGATAAATTCCTGGGTAGTGTTAAAAACAGGGGTATACTTATAATTGTATATGTATTGATAATTCTTATCCAAACCTTGCCGAGTATAATATTCTGCGGTGTACTGTTGATATTTATTACATTCCTGAACCTTGTTGTTTTGGGTATACCTATGGCAGTATGGAATGTCTGCTCGTCAATTATTGTATATTATATTTGCAGAAATACATTGCATGATATGGATATGTATTAAAATATGAAGAAAGATTAAAAATTAAAAGTATATGTTGAATAAAAACCTCCGTATCATCTTTTTGGGTGATACGGAGGTTTTTAGGCTCTATAATAAATGTTGGGGTGAGTGAAAAAATAGAGCCTGCAAAAAATTAACAAAAAAGTAGAGCATATTTTTCAAAAGACCT
>CADBRB010000090.1 GCA_902796955.1 uncultured Ruminococcus sp. | reverse complement strand
TCTAAAAGCATTAAAGATTTACCTTGATTTACAATATTTTCTCCATACCTATCTTATATGGCGTAAGTCCAAGCTTCTCATAAAACTTAAAAGCTCCGGGATTACAGCTCCAAACATTCAAAGTTACATTGTAACAGCCCTTTTGACGTGCGTAGGTAAGAATATGCTCATAAATTGCTCTGCCTACATTCTGACCACGAACAGACTCGTCTACACATATATCGTCAATGTAAAGTGTTAAAATGTTATTCAGCAGTCTGGTGTTTTCAGGTCTTTGTAAAACGCAAAATCCGTGCCCAAGTATACGTCCGTTTTGGTCTGTACAGACAAATACAGGGGTTTTATCGTTATTCAGAATGGCACGCAATTCATCATTCGTGTACTTTGTAGCCAATTTAAAAAGATCAGGACGTCCGTCATAATGCACTTTATTAACCTGACGAAGCAACTCCATTATAGCAGATATATCTTTCTCATTTGCAAAGCGAACCGTGTTAGACAAAAATATCAACTCCTTGTGTTGTGTAAGTAACATGAAACATATACGTCTTGTCCAGTTATCTCTGGATTCAGTAAAAAACAAGCTGTTTAGATAATATCATATTCGTTTACGAATGTAAAGTGATGATTGCGCCTATAGTGCAGTATGTTCCGCTTGTCATGCGCAAAAAGTACAACGGCATTTTATGCCGCCGAAAATGAAAAAACCTCTCTTGCCTTGGTAGACAAAAGAGGTTTTTTAATGGCGGAGAGATGGGGATTCGAACCCCAGGTACGGTGATAACCGTACACATGATTTCCAATCATGCTCCTTCGGCCAGCTCGGACATCTCTCCAAATTCATAAGTACTGTTAAATTTTATATTCAATCAACACACAAATTATATTATATAATAAATTTTCAAAAAATCAAGAGAAATTTTCAAAAAAAATCAGTTTTATTGAAAAAAATCAAAAATCTATCCTGCAGGTCTATGTTTACTGCCAGAATCATATAAAAACATTTCCCCGCAAATACAGATTGATATGTACTAATGTACTAATATACAAAATACCTCCGCCTGTATTTTATACAACTCTGCTCACAAAAATCAGTTTTCTTCCCCAACGTCATCGTTTTCGGTTTTTTGTTCGGCATAACCGCTTTTTCCCTGCCGTTCCGTTTTGTCATTTTTATTCCCGTCTTGCGGCTCTTCCGTTTTCCTGTTTTTTCCCGAAGCCGAGCCAACGCCGACTTTATATCCCCAAAATACCATCACGGAAACGCACAGCATTATAATTCCACCGACAACCATACTGCGTACCGTATTGCTCTCGGAATTAATCACAAGCGGATAATTATACTGTTGCTCATTTTCTCCGTCACTTTGAGTAATGTAGAAATCTTCGGAGCTTATCACATCATCATTGTCCTGCGTAGATTGTCCGCTTGAAAAAGCGTTGCTCCTCCCCGCAGTATGCTTATCCGCAAGCTTGGCAGGTGTTACGGTGGGGTCATCAAGCATTGCGTTAATCTCAAACGACATTACATCTATATATGATATATCAATCTCTTTTGCTTCATTATTTACAAAGCTATGGCACTCAATACCAATGGCAGTGCTGTCAGCCGCACCAACTCTGCGAAATTTTAATTTTATAAACGGCAATGAGCTTTTAGCCGGAATAGTTTTGCCCCCGGCATTTCCGTAAAGGACGTTTACCGTACCATTTTCGTCACAATAGGTTTCAAATCTATCGTTCAAGCTTTTATCGTTTAGCTGTGCCGATATAAATTTAAGCTCGGTCGCATCATATGAAAATGACAGCAAAACCGCGCCAATGCATAAATCCACGTTGGAATCTATAAATATGTCCGCATAAATGGACTTTTTATCACTGATTTCAGTCCTTAGCCTGCCATAGACAATGGTATCTGCGGCAAATACAGTTATGACATTGTAAGAGCAGAGCATTACTGCAAATGTGAGTAAGATTGTTTTTATGAGCTTTTTCATAGCGTATCCACACGTGAGCAAACGTCACGCCTTTGCACATTTAAATATTTAACAAGCACTTTTGCATAATTATATAATTCTTAATATTATTTGCATTCGAGCGTTACCTGAACTATCTCGCTTTTACTGCCTAAGCGCACAGGATATCCCCATGTTCCTATTCCGGAGCTGACTACAACCGTACCGTTATTGAGATTATAACAGCCATATCTGTAGTCATTAAACAGTGCGACTACATAGTTGAACGGATAAAGCTGTCCGTTATGCGTATGCCCTGAAAGCTGAATATCTGCACCGGCAGCGTCATTTTCCTCCGTTGCGGTCGGGGCATGGTCTAAAATTATAACGGGCAAATCGGTATCAATACCGGCCATAAGCTCATCTATCGGTTTTCTAACCGCATTACCGGTAATTGTCATACCGTTATTCCTGCCCACT
>CADBRB010000089.1 GCA_902796955.1 uncultured Ruminococcus sp. | reverse complement strand
GTTTCGCCATCGGTATAGTCGGCATAAATCAAAGATTTAAGCTCCTCTATGGAAGCAACCTTTTTACTGTCAAAATAAATGTCGCTTCCGCTTACAACTATGGTGTTTGCGGCTGTGGTTATAACATTGCCTGAGGCTTCTCCGGCAGATGTGTCATTATGGCTCACAGGTGAGGCGTCGGGATCGTTTAAATATGTTGCTACACCAAAGCCGGCACCGCCCAACAGTGCGATTATAAACAATATTAAAGCCGATTTTGTAAGCAATGACATACCTAAGCTCTTTTTCTTCATCTTTTTGGGCGGCTTTTTACCGTATACCTCGCTCGGACTTCTGCCCTCTCCTCTGCAATGCACTATGTGGGGGTCGTTTACTGACGGTGTTTTCTCGCGCATGGTAATGTACCTTCCTTTTTATATTTTTGTTTATGTTCTTTTATATAATACGGATTACTCCGCATCTGAAACAAGGGTATCGTTTATAACCGAAAGCGGCATATCGTAATATGCAAGATAGATATGAGAATTGTTCGTGTTTATTTCGGTCAAAACAGAGTTTATAAACGTATAGTCGTAATTGTAAATGGACTTGCTGTCATATTGAAATACAATAAAGATTATCTGCTCGTCCTCGTTAAGCGTCAGGTAATCGTTTGAAAGAGTTTGCTTAAACGAATTTTTTGCAAAAGTCAAGGAATCCCAGTTGTATTCTATTTCATACGGCTCGTCCTTATTTTCGGCAATGGTTATTCTCCTGCCGCCGTCGTCTGCTTCGTTATTGTAAGCGGTAACGGTAACCACCTTACAGTTATCCTGAAGCAGTTCCAAAGAAATTGCGGATTGGTTTATTTGAGTAAGCTTTTTCTCCGCTAATTCTATTTTATGGTTTGCCTCCTCAAGAGCTTTTTCGGCGTCGGCCTGGGCTGTTTGGGCTTGCTGAGTTATGCTTATCAGCACCATAAATAAAATGGTCAAAATGACATCAAGCAGCGGAGTAAGCTCTAAAGCTATTTGTTTACGATGTTTCATTTTGTCACCTTTTGTTTTTCTCCTGTGGATTTTACGGTATTGCGTTCCAAATAAAGCTCAACATTCTTCTCGTTGTCCTCTATTTTTGAGGCAAGCACGCCGTCAAGCATCTTGTATATTATTGCAAATATAAGTCCCCAGAACGTACTTGTCAATGCCGCAAAAAAGTTTGACTGTATGTTGGTCATATCCTGAGCTATGGTAATAAGGCTAAGCACCGTTCCGAGTATTCCCATCAGTGGGAATATGGCAGTTATATTTATATATAATGTATAGCGTCTGGTGGTTTTTTGCCTTAGAGCAATTATCTTCGGCTCTTTTAAATGTGTAATCTCCTTCTCGTTTACTATTTCCGAAATCTCATGCCCCGGAACATATACCGAGAGATTCATGGTGTTATATAGTTGATTTGCACTTCTCAGTGTCATTATAAATACTACAACGTTTATAATGGCGAGAATAAAAATCAATCCGTCAAATGCAAAAAAGTTACTGAATATTATTTGAGCAAAATTTTCCATAAGCGTTCCTCCTTAAATGCCCGACTCTGCCGCTCAAGACAATCATCAGGTAAATAAGCTCAGCCGTATTTTAAACCGTGCCGGAACAAAACACAGCCAGTCTATAACTGATTATACCATACACATACGCAAAAAGCAAGAATGTGTCAAAATCTGCCGAAAATTAATATTTTTATGCGGTGATTACGCAATGTTTTGCCCCTACTTTGATTTGTATATTAAATTAGGTATACTGACTTAAAGGAGAGCGGTTTTCTAAAATCGGCGGGGTTTTTCACAGCTAAATTCGACATGAAAAGCAACAAAAAAATTAAAAATCAATCTCAAAAAACAAGGTCAATATAAAAAAATTAGTTGTGTGTCTAAAATCGGCAATCTCTTTAGAGTATATAAAAGGAAACAAAACATATAGTCAAAATACAAAAAAGTACACAGCTGCGTTATTGCCTGTTAATAAATTGTTACATTTTTTGGTTAAATTACTCAGAATTTTATAAGTTAATTGTGCATTCTTACAAAATTGTTACTTTTTTAATAAAATCAAAGGAAAAAAGATTGCAAATTTGTGTTTTTATGTTACAATAAATTTTGAATAAGTATACCCTTATGCTTTTTCGTAATTTAACAACAAATTTGCTCAAAAACAGCTGTATTGATGATAAGGTCAGTGTAAAAATCATCAAAAGGGAAAATTTAGAGAAAGGAATGGTTGCAATGAATGTCAAAATTGCCAAAAGCTTAAAACGAATGCTCAGCTTTGTGCTTTGCTTTTTGATAATAGTGTCTTCGCTTAACTTAGGCTCCGTTATGAAGGTAATTGCATCGGACGACAGTCCTTACGGCTACGATGTTGCAATAACCGAAGTTCTTACACTTGACGGTAAAACACCTAAAACCATAGGCAACGGTGTGGAATCCGGCGAGAACGACAGCGAGCTCGGCGGAGATTTGAATCAAAATGAGAATATGCACGACATTATAGGCAATGAATCTTCAATGGTTATTCTTACCGGCAAAGGCAAGGACACCGGATTGAAGTTTCAGGTAACAGGACACAGCCGGTTTAGCTCCGGTACGGTAAAAAAACCGAAGATTACGATAACTGTGCCGTATATGTTCTATGATGAAGCGGGCGAATTCGTCAGCACGGATGAAAAGCCAATAGGCATATCGGACGCTGATATGATGGGCATAGAAGTATCTGTTATTACTGCTCCGGATGCAAACTGGCGAGTATCGTCAACGGGCGGTAAGTTCACAGGTTCCGATGAGGCAGATTATTACCGCGGCAATATTTCCGTGACTTCATTAAAGACGATCACTAACGGTGATGTCAGCGTTTGGTTTGGCTTAAGATTTTACGACAGTAGATCGGGAAACTATGTTATACCTGAGAATGCGTCAGGTTTAATAAAGGTTGATATGTCGTATGAATCCTACCAAAAGACAGACGGAACAGACATGGGTTCGTGGCATACGTCAAATGATTATACCAATCGCTCCATGATAGTAGTAAATTCCAATTTGGAATGGGAAGGAGAAATAAAGGGAATACCCACTATCATTGATGATAAGGGTCAGGCTGTTTTCCCTGTTATGTGGGACAGATATAACTATATGGTATATGAGATGTCTATCGAAAACACGTCCGAAAGTATGGACAGTCGTATAGACAGCTTTGCTATATCCGATTTTACATATTCTACCCTTGCCTCAAACACCAGAGGCGTTGCGGAAGAGGATATGATGAAATACTGTTATAATCCCGAAACAGGCGAGATAACCGAAAATGTATACATCAATGATATTCCGCAGACGGTTGCCGATGGTGTAAACCAGTTTATCGGTGTTCCGAATGAGGGTGGTATACTTATATACGACGTGTCTGACTTTGAAGACGATGAGTGGAAATCATGGGATTGGGAAACATTTTCCGATATACCTCTTTCACCGTTGCCTTACATATATCAAACACTGGGACAATCCCTCATAAAAGTAGGTAGAGAAAAAGGTTCTACCGAAGGTATAATCTACTCAAAAATGAAAGCGGAAGCTCTTAGAGAAGAGGGAGAAAACGCATACTATAAGCGTAAGTTTATATATGCAATACCATACCCGAACAACTTCAGCCTTGCAAACAGCATGATGAACAGGGTACGTTATGTTCCTACAATATACTTCGGTACCACAGGTATTGCGTGGTCAAAATCACGCTATGAAACAAATGAGTGGCAAAGAAGAACGCTGAATTTCGAGCATGATAAATATATAATAGATAACGAAACAGGGGAGAAAACGGAACTTTCCGAAACGTATATAGGAGGATACGACGAGTATTATCTCGGCGGCTTCCATAACTACAGCAATATTCCTATTTTTGAACCGGTCGTTACGGATACGTTGCCAAAGTACTTTGAGCTTAGCGAGATTGAATTTATTATTACCAAGGACAAGCTCGAAAGTGAAGAGGAAATGCAGAGTGATCCTTACTACAACAAATACCTCAACAATCTTGTTTCCAAATATGCAAATTTGGGTGACTGGTTTAAGGTTGAGCAGGATATAGATAATATGCCGACTACGGATAGTGAAGGCAAGCCGATAGTGTATACTACAGGTATAGTTACAAATGCTGACAACCTTATTGAGTTTGTATTTACAGATGACTCAGGCAACGAAGTTGTTAAGAATTTGGGCGCACTTAATTTGTCGCTTACAGAAACCAGCAACCCAACAGACGAAACAAGACACTGGGTGCTGAGAGTAGGCAATAAGCTCACAAGCCAAAGCGGTCTTACATTTACAGGCAAATACTATTTGCACCTTAAAGACAGAATTGCAAGGTATTCTGTGTTTAATAAAAACGATTGCGTAAAGATAACGGGTAAATTCCCGTATCACTGGACGTATACAAACGGTATAACAACCAAGTATTTATACAAATACTATATGCGTGCTATGCCCGGCTATGATGAAGGCTATATGTCTGAGGAATACTATGCGGTACGCAGCAAAGAAAAGCCCGCAAATTACGATCCTCATGTAGGATTTAATGCGCCGCACAATGCGGAGGCTACTTATAATACCACACCGGCAGAGCCTAAGGTTATACCTTACGGTGTATACTATGATTTTGTTACCGGACAGGGATATTTGGATAATCCGCAGGACGTTATACTGAATGTAATGGGCGGTGCCGCAAGATTTTATCTTACGACAGAGAATAAATCCGAGATGTACCCGGGTACTTATTTCTCATTCAACGGATTGCTGACACACGGCACAACCCCGATAGGATATGATGCGGCCGGCAATGTAGAATGGTCACGCGACGACTATATGGGCGGCCTGTTTACCTATGAGATGAGATTCAGCAAGCAACTGCTTAATCTGCTGGGTACAAACAAGGTAGGAGATATAACCTTTAGCGGATACAATGCCACAGGCGTTGCTCCGTCAGACGGGCCTATTATATGCCCGCAAGGCAGTGTTTTCTCCAACCTTGCGGTAAGCGCAAGCCAAACCGTGCCGCTTACAAACTTTATACACTTTAACAATGACGGCACATACAGCGCAGTAGGCTCAAATGCATATATAGATGCGGCAGGCAACCTTGTATTGAAGAAGGAAGCATGGCAGTCATTGGGAATAGACTATCTTGTAAGCGGTAATATGACGCTGGGCTCCTTCCCTGCGGAAATTACCGAGGATGACGGCGCTTATATTGAGTTCTACGGATTACCGAACGTTGAACGTGTAATATATGTAAATTCAACATGGGAAACCAGATACAGCTTTGACGGTCATGTGATTACCGACGATGTATCTTCAGGCACTGCCATATTGAATATAACAAGAATAAAACCGGTGCTTACAGCGGATGTTGTGTGGGATTCACCCAACAATGTAGGCATTAACCATGACAGATGGGGACGCAATGTAACAAAGTATGAGGTAATGAGCGTACCGGGCAGAAGCACGGAGCCTTATTATGAGTTTTCCGTACAGAACCAGTCTTCGCAGGATGCCGGCGAAGTAAATCTGGATATTGTTCTTTCATCTGTAGGATTAAATACAGGCGAGGACAGCGAGCTTGATCCGCTTGTAGGATTTGAAACACGTACTATTTATCTTTCACCGTCGTATATACATTCCGGCGATTTGAAAGAGATATGGCTATATAATTATGACAGGTCAAGCGATCAGGGCGATGCTCCTAACGTAAAGCTGGACATGAATTATATAAACAGCTGCATACAGCCGGACGGCTCAGTACACATTGAGGTAATGGACGCAAACGGCGTAAGCAGATTTAACGGCATAGACAGATTGCGTCAGATAAGACTGGTTTACGACAACTTTGCAAAGCTTGTTCGTGACGAAAACACACTTTATATCCGTTTGTACGGACTATCTGACTGGTCGGGAAGCCACCCGGCAACAATAAGCTTTACACCGAATCTTTCGTACAATACCACATACCAGGATTCAAAGACCGCTACGATGAACATTTTAGACCTCGATTTGTATATAAACGGCTTTGCAAACTGGAACGGTACAACGGCACACACGGTAGTTGCTCCTAACAAGATTAAAGATGCATGGTACGATATGTACGCCGAAAACAGGTCGTATTCGCACGCAGGTGCATTAACTCTTACATATACAATGGAGAGCGTAGGCAACAAGTGGTATGCCAACAACAGCCGTGAGATAATCAAGGGCTTTGATACACACAAAATAGTTATAGATAAGAGCCACTTGACAGCAGGCACACTTACTTCGGTGGATTTCTACGATTATGATGAAACCATAGGCGATGAGGATATTACGCCTGTAACGCTCACCATAGATGAGCTTAGAGCGCATTATGATGACGACCATGACGATACGTTTGAAATTGACTTTAAGAACGATGAGAGATTTGCGGATATAAGACGCTTAAAGTATATCGTTTATCACTTCTCTGATTTTAACGAGAATGTAACAAAGGCAAACGGAAAAGCATTCCTCACCTCTTACTATGGCGATACCGACTGGTTTGACAACCTGGTACTCAGCGGAACTATTATACCGATAAGGCAAAGATTAAAGCCCGGCAAAGGTGACGCAATAATTAGAGTTGACAGACCCGGTCTGGATGTTTATGCTCATGTGAAGTATGACAATATAATTGAGTCTACACTTTCGAGCGCATCCAACAGTGACGGTAACTATACTATCTTAGGCGTACCGTATAACAGAGATTATGAGTATTATCTTGAATTTACCAATAATTCTATTTCTATACTGGACGATGTAAAGATACAGATAGACATACCGTTTGGCAATCATGTGGATACAAGCCATGAAACCGACACGGGCTTCCACGTAACAGCCATAAAAGTACACAAAGCACTTATTGATCAGTATGCCGGATTTAATGAGCATCCCACCGGATTTAAGAACATAACAATAAAGGGAAGCGACAGCAACTTTACCGGTAATAACGTTATAAAGCTTACAATAAATGTTGATGAAGAAACAGGCGATGTAACGTTTATAGATCAGTATGGTACATCATATACCTACGATGCAGACGATAATCTTACATTTACCGAGGAGGAGCTTCACAGGTACGGCATATATCAAGTGACGTACATGGAGCTCAACGGCGAGAAAATCATCGTTACGGATAAAGCAGGCGATGAGGCTGCCGGTAAGAAGAGATGGATTGAATTCTTCGGTTATAATGATTCACCGTTTGAAACGTATGATACCCTTAAAGCCAAGACTACAAATTATCTCGATTCTTCAGAGATAATGTTTAACGAAAGACTTGACCAGAATTGGGAAAGAAATCATATAATAAGAACCGACACTACGCAATCTTACATAACGAAGTTCTACTTTGATACTATACTGTCAGTATTCTATAACGACGGCACTGTAGCAAATAAGGACGGCAAGGTTGTAGCCGCCGGCACAGAGGGAAGCACGCCAAAGAGGTATACCTATATTTCAAGAGCGGCAGAGGATCTGCGCTATGAGTGGGCATACGGCAGCGGTCGTTTTGCGGTGTTCTGGGGTGAAGATTTCGATGATGACAGAAGCTCAAACTATAACTTTGACGATTATGACAACTCAGAGCTTGAGGTTGGATATAAGTCGCTCGGTTCTATAGGCATTGACTTCCGTCAGATGAACAATGTCGGCAGAAACTATCCTCTTATGGGAATCAAAAAGTCATTCCCAGGGGTAGGCAGGGTAGGTAACTTCTATCAGGATCACGAATCTATGAGCTATGTTCGTGAGGAATCAATGAATACGGCGGCTACCGTAAACATGAAGATAGATATACCGTCAGACTCCTTTGACAGCTATTATCTCAAGGCTGACCCGAGAACTAAGGGTTATATCAACTATATAGATATAATCATGAAGGACAGAACAAGCTACAGAATCAAAGGAAATGATATAGTTTATAATGCAAAGGAATCAAACGAGTACGGTAAGTTTGCAAGAATTAACCTGCTCAATATAAACCCTGCCAATAACACATGGTTCTCCAATGACGAGAGATACTATTATATGAAGCCGGAGGATGTTACTTCGGAGCCGGTTAATCCGGTTGTTCAGGTAGTTATAAATATTGACATCAACCAAAAACAAAACCATGTTGACGAAAATGGCAACGTTATAGCCAATAAGCCGGATTACAGCTCTTGGTACGACGCAACCGATGACTCAACGCAGATTATGTTTGAGGTTGCCGGCAGATTTATAAAGGCAGTACCTGCAATAGTTAATGCCGCTACTGATATTACTATAGGTAATAAAGAATTTAAATACGGCACTACAAACGAGCTGAGAAGCAAGGTTCGTAAAGAGGCAGGCTCCGCAAGTAATCCGAGAAGCAGATGGTCATACTGGAACAAGTACTATTCATGGTGGTGGTACTTAACATGGTACAATCATGTTGCATGGGATCAGCATGAAAGACTGGGTCAGGCAGGACATCTGTATTCAACGGCAAGATACGTTGTTGTAAACGGCAACGAGAATACAGAAAAGGGCGTCCACGGCAATACAAGGGCGTGGAAGTACGATGACGAGGTCGAATTCTCCCAAAACTTTACGCAAAAGACGGCGGACGAAAACAGTAAGGTGGAAAATACCCACGATTACTCATATTACAGGACGCCGCGTAAATATGAGTCGCTTGAGAGAGCATACTACTCCAAGCACTGCCTTGCGTGGTATCTGTCGCAGAGTACAAGCGCCGGAGGCAGCAGAAATCTCATTATAGACAATGAATATACCATCGGCGCAGGCGTTGCCAATTACGGCGGCGGTATGTACAGAGTTGACGGCGACAACTGGATGGACAGACTTACCTTTGCTGATAAAGTCCTGATAACGGATACTCTGCCTACGATCAGACCTGACGCTACATACGACTTTTACGGTTATTTGACCGAGGGCGTAGACATATCGCAACATATTATGCGTTATATAGATGAGCTGGAGCTTACCATAGACGAAAAGGATACCGCAGGCAATGTTTTGGCTACGGGTACGCTTACACTTAACAAGTCTCAGCTCAATGCACTTGCGCTAAACGAGAAGAACTATAGAGTTCTTACATTTGATAACAGTGCAAGCCCGGTTACAGATCCTACGGTTGTACCTGAGGAACCTGTTGTTGAGCCTGCACCCGCCACACCTACAACACCTACCGACCCGACAGGTGATGATGAGGGCGATGAAGGCGATGACGAACCGTCTGCACCGAGAACGTCAGTATTCTCTTATAATGCTGCTGAAGGCAAGGTTGTACTCGGCAAGTATAACTTTGTAACCAAGATAGTTGCAAAGCTTAAGAATATTTACGGTCACGGTGAATATACTGCAGAGATTACCGACAAGCAGGGACCCGATTACCATGACGGTGAGAATGATATTGACTTTACTATTCACGGCAAGCCGTACACGGTAAAGAAAAAAGACCCCGATGCTGACGGTACAAACACTGTTAAGGTTACTACAAAGACGTACTATGACGGTGATTTGACAAACTTCCCAAGAACATATAGTGCGAGAAGATATTCTAATCCGTCATATGATACGGAATATCAGAGCTTAAGCAAGAGCAGGCAGATGGGTTATTTGCTCACGTTTAAAGCCGGCTATGCGGTTTATTCAACAACGGAGTACCTGTCTGAAAAGGATGAAAATTACTTTAAGGATAGGAGATACCTTGACGGCGAGGGATACATAAGAGATGAAGACGGCTGTATGTTTGACTACGTACATGACGTAACAGACAGAAGCGGATTTTATTCCGATGATAACCTGTACCCGAATACGGCAGAATATTCGGTTGAGGTATTCAATGACGACAAGGAGGACAGCACAGACCCGAAGGAACGTGCATCCAGAATAGACAGTCTGACTACAAATAACAATCTGAAATGGTTCCCAAGTTCTACAAATGTTCCGGACAGATATTTCAGAATGACATCAATATCCATTGATAAGAGCCTTGTTGACGCTGAGTGGTTCGGCATTACTGCATTTACACTCAGAATGAACAACGGCACGGTACTTCCTATTGATATAATACCTGTTACAAATGCAATAGGCGGTACGGAATACCGCGGATTCAATTCGTCCACGGGTAAGTATGAGGTACACGTGAGCAACGTGGTTACTCTTACCGAAAAGCTGCGTGACAGCAGAAGAAACGGTGCTTACACGGGCGAAACCAAGACGACGCAGTACTATAAGATAGACATAGACCATATACTCAGAAGCATTCAGCTTGCAGGCGATGCCAATGTACTTGAAAGATACTACAGCAGAGGCAGTTATCTTGAGGGTACAAGCGGTAAGCTGTATGTAAGCGCATATGTAACTTCGTTTGACTTGAACTTTGCTGCCGTTAATCCAAACAGATTTGATTCAGATACGGTTATGGACAATCACCAGTACCTGACATATGACAAGGCAAAGGGATATTCATACAAATACACGGGTATATTTGTTGAACGTACAGAGCAGGAATATCTTGATGATGTATGGACAAACGATTCTCAGCCTGATTTTGGTAAGAATTATAACGGATACGGTCCATACGATACTATCACAAGGCTGACGGGAAGCTTCCATTCTATAGATCCTAACGCTAACGTTTGGAACTTCCAGCGTGACCCGCGTACAAATGAATACGCAACATACAGAATTCGCAACCTTGTAGGCGCTCTTATAACCACCATGACAAGAAATATCAAGAACGAAGACGGTACGGTATCTCTTGCGCATGACAGTGACAATATAAGAAGCGGAATAAACAAAATTATTGCCGACAGAATCCATCTCTCACCGTATGATTTTGTGGAGTATGAATTTACTGTATCGGCTGATGCGAACGCAAATATCCCACTCGAACACATAACGTCTGATTTCAGAGTTCCCGTGGGACAGAAAATAGTCATGTGGGAGATCCAAAGCTCCGTACCCGACCCAAGCGTAACGCTTAAACCGGGTTATCTTACAACTTATATAGAGGAAAGCGGAGTTACCGCTACACTTGAGAAAGCCATAAGCGGCGGATATGATACCGCTAACAAGAAGGCTGCTTTGCCGGAGGTTGACTACACCTATGACGACAACGGCGATGAGGCTTTCTACAGAAGACTTACGGTAAGCTTTGGTGACGGTGCTGTAACAAACGACACGGCGAACAAATCGTACGACGGACGTACATTTGACCAGCTTATGCCGGGTGAAAGCATTACGATAAGAGTATACACTCAGCTTACTGATGAGCTTGCAACGAGCTTTGACAAGAAGCACACGGCGGGCGACAGTGTTCCCACAACACAGGGACAGACCAGAACGGCTATATACAGAGCATGGTCTGAGCCGAAGCACTCCTATCCGGAGTACAGCATAGAATTTGGTGCGTCGAGTGACCTCGGCGGTGGATTCAGCCACGGCAGAGATTGGACTAAGGACGACAGACTTGATACCAAGGTTGTTCCCAATGCAAACCAGATAGAATACTATGCAAGAACGAATACATCGCTTACAATGCAGACGATAAGCAATGTAAAGCTGTCATACGACTTTGATAATACCAGAAGAGAGTATGACTCGCAGCCCGCAAAGATAACGATTTCAAATATTTATCACGAAACCTCGACCTATGCGGACGAAATTGAGGTTGCGGTTTCACTTATGGACAGGCAGTATCCCGGACTTAGAGGCTTCTTCCTTACAAAGCACGTGGAAGTACCTTTGACTCCTCCGGAGGGAGCAACAGGTAAGTACGCTACAGTTCAGGGCGGAGTAACTATCTACTACCTGCTTCAGGAGGACGACGTATACGGTGATAACATACCTGCTGAAAAGTGGATAGAGCAATCCGACTTTATTGCAAACTACCGTGACTTCCAGCTCTTTGACGTATCAAGAGTAAAATGGGTATATCATGATGTTAAGGAATTTTCATCCAATGACCCGTCAAGCAAGATAAAAGAACGATTGCCTGATGTTGTGTTTATAGGACGAGGAAAATATCAGGATATACGTACGGTTACACAGGCGTCGCTTGCAGACAGCGGAAAGTATACGCAGCTTGCAAACAAGACGTACACGGCTTATGTATCTGCATCTATATGCGATTACCATTCGCATCAGAACAGGCATGAGGTGCAGGATACCGGCACTACAAAGGATTTGATAAAGGATAAGTCAAATTCTTCAATCTACTTTGTAAATACAACACATATAACAAAGACAGTATGGCGTGAAAGCCCGGTAATAAGTGTTCAGAATCAGGTGTTTGACAACAGAGAAGACGCAAATGCCCCGTATGATCCGAACAAAGCGCAAAAAACGTCATACAGACCTAATGATGTTATCTATCAGAAGTCTACCGTTATAAATAAGGAAGCGGAGATAGTAAACAATAAGCAGAACAGCGAAGAAGGCTGTCTGTTCAATATCGTTTATTATGATAAGCTGCCTGAATATCTGTCATCCGATGAGCTTGCAAGCGGACTTGTTTCCACTACAGGCGAAGAGGGCAAGATAACCTTCAAGTGGTACAGAAACGGCGAAGAAATAGATTATTCCAATATGCTCGGTAACGGCATAGGCATAGAGTTCTATCTTGCAAATGTTACAACAGGCTATGAGGACTACGACTTCGGCGGAGCAATGATTTACCAGGACGGCTATACACAGCCGGGCACGGGTTCATCCGGTAAATATTTTGCCGATATCAAGGTAAACAAAGATAACACCTATAAGATAAAATACAATATATACGAATACCGTGTAAGATGGAATCAGGCCGCAACCGAAGCAGGCAGAACTGTAGAGAGGGACGGCATCAGATTTGAGATAGGCGACAGAATAGAGGCGTCCTATAAGGCGGTAATAAGAGAAGACAACCTGCCGATGGTATATACTTCCTCAACGTATGAGGAGAACTCAAAGTATACCAGTGTTACAGAGGCTCAAAACGACAGCAGTGTAACGTTGCATCCGGCATACTTCCCGCGTGTGGGCGAGTATTACAGATACGGCGTATACTACGGCGGTAACTATCATCATATCGCCGGCAACGCATACCCGATGATGGAAATGGGTATGGAGCTTAACGGCAGACAGGGCTTAAGCTCTGACAACCATAAGACTACCTACGGTCAGTCGGATATCGACAATGCATCTATTACCATGGATATGGACTACCTTGTCCACGATATTGGCTATAGCGGAGATATACCGAAGCAGGTAGACAGATGGGAAGCATTTGTAGGTTCTACATCGTACTTCCCAGGCACGGCATATGATAATGTGCCTACACCTGACGCAGGCTTTTATACCAATTATGAGCCGTATCATCAGCCGAACATAAACGGCAGAAACGGCATACTTGCCGACTATGATATAAAGGAAGCTTATAATAAGCAAAGCGCCTTGTATCAGCCGGTGTACAGCGGACTTGCCAACGTTGACCTGATACCGACCTACACGAGATATCGCAACGGTACGGTCAATAATCTTGGCAATGACCGTGACTGGTACAATATAGTCATGAGAAACAGAACGCCGTCCGGACCGATTTGGAACTATGTAACCACATCTAACGGAACAACTGTTTACGATATTGCAGAGTATAATGAAAAGTCAACGCCTATCATTTGGAGTGAATCAAGAATCCATCTGCAAAAGGCATGGCTTACAGGCTCCACCGAGATGGTTGCACAGCAGGGTCATTACAGGCTTGACAAAACGCTCGGTGACTATACATCCAGTATATCAAACCCGGATTACCGTATGGATGAAGAATGGTTCTATCATATCTATACTCCGGGCGACCTCGGTCACCACAGAGCATTGACCGAGTACAGGAACATAGTTTCCGACTATACGGACACAAGCGCCACTGCGGCACTTGAGTACAATGAAGTGTTCGGAATAAAGCTGCAGGCGTTCAACTACGGAGACTGGGATCTCGACGGAGCGGTTCTCACATACAACTACGGCTACGGTATAGAGCCTATGTTTGATGAAGACGGCAATATCAAGATAACCTCCGCACAACTCAGAGGCGCCGCTTCAAGCTATAATACAAACTATAATCCGAAGAGATTTGTAAGAAGTACGGATGTATTCCAGAACCTGACATACGGTACGGATTACAAGGTAGAGATAATACAATCGCCTGACAACTATCAGGGTTATCTCGCACCTAAGCAGTGGCAGAATGCATTGCATACAAACAATGACGCAACCGATTCGGGAGCGTTGTATACAAGAACACAAAACATAGATACCGCAGATAATTATTACACCCAGAGCGAATGTGTTCCGTGGGTAATAAGAATCACGCTGTTAAAGCCTCTCGGCAGATGGTTTAACAGAGATAATGCGGACACCGATAATCAGAAATACAACTTTATTATCAACCTTCAGGGTCATGTGGTTGACTACAATGTTGAGGGTATGTGGTATGACAGACTTGAAGTTAAACCGTATGTACGCAGCAACAGCCAAAACCACTATTACTATCAGATTTATGATGTAAACTACCTTGACGGTGCGGCCAGACTTACACAGAATAATCAGGCAAGCGGCATGGATACTATGTGGACTCCATGCGAATGGCACGGTTATAATGGCGGCCATTATGTGGCTACCCTGTATAATCTTGTGTATTCCGCATCATCACCGAACACGGAATACATAAACGGTTATAACGTACAGAGTACGGAGTTTGATGCCGAAACGAATAAAGCTACATTCGGTACTTGGCTTAACAACGACGAGTACAGACCGTACGGCAAAGCCAACGACAGCAATGCCGGCAGCTGTTTAAGAGAGGCTGTTATAGGTACAAGAGCCGTAAATGCCCAGCCGCTTATAAGAACATGGAATACGATAAGCGACGTTGAATTTACTGAAACGGTTGACCCCGAAACCAATGAAACAAAGCTTACTCAAAGGCCTGAAAACCTTTACGGCGATGAGCCTAAACAGTACTTTGTTGAAACAGAAGGTGAACACAGCTACATCAACGTTCATGTTGAAAATAAGCTTTGGCTTGAAGAACACGCTTCCGACGGAAGCAGAACAACTTTCGTTGATAAGTACAATACTTCCAACCCGTTTGCAGATTTGCTATATTATCCGCAAGGGGGAGATACAAGGCGATCAAACTTTACGTATAACTATACCCAGTATCAAATACAGAAGCAGTACAATAACTATCAGACGATAGGCGGCTATAAGGGTTCTATCATCGCACCTGTAATAACCGTTTACTTCCCGGCAAACATCGTACCGTTGGGAAATAAGGACGGAAGTACAAAGTATTCGAGATATACAAAGAACAATGCTGATAACGCTACAAAGCGGCTTATATTTGAAATTTATGACCGCGAAGGAAACCTTGTTGAAGTAGAACACGATAAGTACGACGCAGTTGTTACTTATGAGCTGTACACCGACGAGGGCGGCATAGAGAGAGGCAGATATAAGGCGGTTATATCCTCCAAGAAGGGTATGATAACAAAGGCGAACAGCAATAACCGTGTAAATGACTTTGAGTTAAGACCGGTTATAGAGAGCGGACAGCTTTACACCTTTGCCATAAGGACAATGACAGAGGGCGAGCCGGAGCAGGATGTTGTAGATGTTTACGGCAATGGCGAGCATAAGATAAATCCGCTTCTTGCAAACAACTATAATATGTTAAAGACCTTTGTCACCAGCAGAGTGGAAAACTTTAAGTACATGACTGATGACGATGAAATCTTTAACGAAACACACCATTATGTTGAGGTAATCAAGAGAGGTACAACTACAGACTATGAGGCTGTACTGCACAGCTCCGGCGGCTATGGCGATACATGGGATATTGTTGTTAAGAAGGGCAACCCGTTTAAGGTTACGTCAGACGCACGATATAATTTCGCACTGGTATGGATAAATACAAGCAAGCGAGATTTCAAATCTGCGCTGTTTACCGATTATCGTAAGGATGCCGTCAGAAAATCAAATCCCGATGCATTTTACTATACACAGGGTGACAACCCGCAAAAAGTGTATATGTATAAGACTAAAGCACCGGAGGCAAATGTAGGCGTATTGCCGCATCCCGATGAGGTCAATGCCAGATTGACCAACAGACCGTATGAGAATCGGTCGACGTATTGGGGCAGGCAGGAAATCTACAAGGAAACCGATACAATAAGTCTTGATTATTATACCGATAAGGATTATAACAATAACAGACTTACAAATGAGTACCGCAGGTATGAGCTTGTAATACCGACATCCAAAATGGATATGAACAAGAGCGGAGCGTTTACACATGATGTATTCGATACTCCCTCGCCGGTAACAGGCATAGTAGATAGCGGTGTGTCAAATACACTTAAGATAGTAACAAGAAAAGCATACTTTAAGCTTTACAATTATGTTACTGATACAAGCACCGAGGAATATAGGCACCTCAAGAACGGCGGCTTTAAGGTTGACGCTTTGGGCGGAAGCTGTGATGTGGCAAACGGTACGGGCAGCGGAGATACTCTGCGTGCGAAGTACAGAAATGCAACTGCCAAGTATCAGTACGGCGACAGATTGTGGTATAACGCATTACTCAAGAATGAGTCGCCTACACCGACCGAGTTTGAAAATCAGGCTTCGCTGTTCCATGCAAGGCTGATATTCACGGTTGACCTGCCCAGAAGCGTAACCTACTGGGAAGAGGACGACATAGATTCCGACTATTATATAGAATACTATGACGCCTATACCGATACGTACGGACGCTATACTCAAAAGGAATGGTTTGATTTAGGCGGCTATGTAGAGCTTGAACAGTATGTTGACAATCACCACAGAAGATATCAGGATGAAGCAGATTATTATCCGTACGGCGAGAGGCTTGTATTTGCCATAACAACACCGCCGTCAAGAGGATTTGACACGGCAGACGATGATACCTACGCCAGCGGCGGCAAGCCGGCAGGATTCTTCGCATATGGAAGCTATATAAGGCTGAAGATTAAGACCAGAGTAAACAATAATGAGCTTCAAAACACCATATCTACCAGTGAGGATCACGGCGAGTGGACTGCAAACCATTCCACACCGGAGAATACAACTGACGGTAGAGATGCTAAGAAGAACAGTGATTTGATTTACTATAACAGCGAAGTATTCATGACAACCGACCGTACGGACGGCTTCTATGCCGTTATGTATGACGAAGAAGAATCTGACCATTACGTAAAATTCCTTACACAGGACTTTGATTCCGAGGGCAGCGCACCGCATTATGTTGATCATAACGGCAACAGAATACCTGCAAGCGATGAATCGAAGATAATATATAATTCCTACGGTTGCAGATTCGGTTCACAGTCACCGTGGCAGATTAATTATATGAGTGCCGTCGAAGAGCATGACGGTACAAATCCGCCGGAAGATGCCGATAATCTCATATTCGACGATTTGAACATGAACGGCATTGTAGATGATGAGTTTGCTTCTTCATCGTCGGCATTTATAAACATATTAAAGCCTGATTCAACGGTACGTGCCGATACGTCAACGCTTAGAGTACAGGTTTCCGACCCGGATAACAACTTGAAGCTTGTTGAAGACCCGCACGTTAAGTCGGTATACATGATGCAGACAAACATAGACCAGGCTACAAATAACGGTGCTGCAGTTAATACGTTTGTGGTAAACTATGATGTGCCTATGTACGGTACACGTAGAGTAAGCACGGAATATGCAAACACCACTATTGACGAAAACCAGATTATACCGACCATATATGAGGTATCCACAGGTAAGTGGAGAGTACCTACAAGCGTCGAGTATAATGCATTGAAGGACGATGCACTTGATGAACAGCATCAGGATGCGTATGTACAGGTTCTTAACGAACAGCTCAGAGTATATGTGTATGCACTTGTCAGTGCAGACCCGTACCATGAGATATATTACACACCGCGTTCTGAAAATCCGGATAGAGCTGATTGGACAGATAACTTCTGGGAGCTTCAGCCGTCACCGACAAGCGTATGGATACAGCTTGGTAAGGAGAAGGGCTATAAGCTGCAGGAGAACGCTAAGATAAACGTAATCAGCGACGTTTCCGGCGCAAGAAGCAACATCTTTGATAACGCAAACGCACAGGCACAGCTCAGCAGGCTTAGCCCGAGAGACGGAATGTCTGTAGCGGAGTTTAATGAGCTCTATCAGAGCTTGATAGAAGCGCCTCAGGAGCATATCAGACAGATTCGCTGGGTAGTAAAGACGCAGCCTTTCGATACGGAAGAATGCGGCTATGACTACTATGAGTGGAGAGAAACAACCATTAAGGATACACAGACGGGAAAAACATACTACAAGCTTCTCCACCATACGGACGAATCCTGGACGGTATGGGCAGATTATGACGATGAACTCACAGATCCGGCTCATAACAGATGGGAGGACTCAGAGGACTTCAGAATATCCACAGGCGAAAAGATTCTCAACCTGGAAGAACAGGCATATATACAGTCACAGCTGGCACGCGGAATACCGCTTGATCAAATTCCGCCGTATGTAAAGAATTTTGACAGGTTCGTATTCCTTGATAACGACACTGACAGCGATTATGCCGGTAAGTTTACCCGCCACGTTGAGAGTTACGGAAAAACTATATTTACAGATGAAACCGCTCCAATATACTTCCCTGTACCGAACGGTTTCAGACTTGATGTGGATGCTGACGAAGAAACAGACGGCGTTCAGGATATGGACGACATTGATTCGCACAGATACCACACAGATGCATTGAGCAGTAATGTTCTTGCAAATTCTGCACACGTTAAGTTCAGAACATCTGCCGTACATACGGATATTATTACAAATCTGCATATTAACCACTTTACAAGTCTGTACCAGAAGTACGATGACTATAAGTGGGTAACGGCCGATGATATATCAAGAATAGGATATTACCTTGATCCTGAGCTTCCGTGGCTCAAGGTTGACATTTCGGCATACTATTTCACAGGTTCAATGACTACGGGTTATGAGTGGTCAACCAATATCTCCTCAATTTCAGAAGGTGTTGGCAGCGTGCTGAAATATAAGGTGGAGCTGTCCAACCTGAGTCAGGAAATAGTAGATTTCTATTCACAGGACGAGGCTACAGAAGACTACTGTACCAATCCGACGATTACCGTTGCGGTACCATACCTTGAAAGATTGAAACAGGATAAGTTTGAATATGTATCATGGTATGATAATCCTTCGGCAGCGGCTCACGCCGATCCGGACAAGGCAACAGGTGAAGGTAAACCGATTGCCGGAACGGGTACAGACGAGCTTGGCCCGCTTATATCACCGATTAACGGCGATACAAAGTCTGTTGATGAATACTACATAGGCCAGGGATACTCATCATACGCACAGCGTAAGATGTACTTTACAAATACGCAGGGCTGGTCAAATCCATATGTATTTGCATGGAACAGCCAGTCAAATAAGACGAATGCGGAAAAACCGGACGGTATGTCTGAGCTTGATTTCTACAATCTTGCATTTGAAGAGCGCAAGCAATACGGCGTTCCGATGACGTACGAGGGCAAGAATGAAGCTGGTCATGACGTATACTCATACGTACTCAGCTCACAGTTTGATATGGTAAACTTGTACGACGAAGACGGACATAAGTCGGTAGATATTGTTTCGGAAGATATCTTTGCACATGATAACGGAAAGATATATGCATACAAAGATCCGAACAATCCGCAGAGCGATTACTATTCTATAGGATACAGTACCGAGAGTACGGATGAAGATATATACGTAAGCTATGCACACAACCTTGACGATGTTGTACCGCAATGGACTTGGCATATCGTACAGGATGTACCGCTGTATGACGAGGAAGGCAACTTGATACTCGATGATAAGGGAATGCCTAAGACAGAAGAACGATACATAGATATCGGTAAGGACTACCAGACCGTCGAGCTTGCTGACCACGAAACAGCTCCTACGTTTACCATTAAGCCCATAAACCTTACGGACTACAACAGAAAGATTCTCAACTTCTACTTTGACGGTAAGTTACCGCCGGGACAGAGAATCGTACTTGAATTTATGCTCCCCATAGATTCAAGAAACGGCAACACAGTTGCCACAAACCTGTTGCAATGTAAGTCGTGGGGCTTTAAGAACGGTTCGTTTAACCCTGTTGTTGATAACTCCAGACAAGGTACTATAGCGGATGCCTATGAAATAGACAGCCGTGACGTCAACAACATAAACGGCGTTGGAGATATGGGACTTTCAAAGGTTGCGTCCGCATTCCAGTTTGCAGGAAGCGGAACCATATCTCAGGATAAACGTTCATCATCCGAATACGATTCCAACTTCAACGGCATACCTGTAAGAGTAACCGAAGGCTCTGTATATCAGTACGATATATCGTTACAGAACGGTAGCACCGAAACCACGAAGTACGATAATATAGTAATGTACGATATACTGCCGTTCATCGGTGACTACAGAGTAGCCGGAGATGTGGACGACTCTGGCAATGTAAGTCCTCACTACAGAGGCTCACAATGGAACAGCTGGGTGCTTATGGATGACGATAACTTTGTACTTACAAAGTATACGAATCCGGGTGCTCAAAATGTTGACGATGATGAGGACGACGAAAACGGCGAAGGACCGGGTACTACAGCAGGAGGCTCAGACCTTGTAGACGATCCGCAGGATCAGAACAACGAAGTAATAGTAAACAGAAATGAGTATGACATTTGGGTTGGACCTATAGTCAAACAGAATGGCGTATTTAAGCTGAAGACTACTACTCAGACGTTGCTCAATATGGACGGAACCGTTGCGAAGGACGCAAACGGCAACGACATCATGGTTACAGTGCCTGTATTACCGAGTATTGACAGTACGATGCCCGCAAACGCATCTTGGTGGACTCAGATGTACAACAGCGAGCAGAAGAAGTCAGATTACTTTGTAAGACTATCCGATTTGAAAGCCAACGGCTCAAAGCAAAGAGATTACGAAAACATTGTTAAAGGCATACGTGCAGTTTGGGTAGAGCTTAGAAATCCGGAAACCCGTACACAGATGGTAATAGGATCGGGCGAAAGCTTGAAGCTCACTATTAAGATGAGAGCGCCTATTAACATCAATCAGGTTGTCGGTGATGCTCAAATCTATCAGACGCTGGTTGACAAGTATAAGGATCAATCAGATATGACGCCTGAAGAAATAGAGAATCTATCCAAACTCAGCGATGACGATATGTACAATCTGTCACTTAACGGTTATGTATCATGGAACACATACGCACTCAGGTACTCGTTTGTAAACGGTACGGTGCGCAATGACGGTCAAATCGAAAACAAACAGGCGGGTGCATTCCTCATAGCACCTGAAGAGAGAGGCTATCTCGGCGGTTATATCTGGAATGATATAAGCTATGATGACAGCTACTTTAACGAAGGAAATTATGAATATGATGCCGAAAACAACCGTTATATCCTTAAAAACAAGATATACGATCCTGAAACCGACACATATACATATTCCGACAAAGCAGTGGACGTCAACTTCGATAACGTTATAAACGACGAAGATGACCCGGGTATAAACGGTGTATTTGTAGAATTGCTCACCAAGCACGGAAACAAGGTGAATACACTCGGTGACGCCATAGTGGACGACCCAGAGCCCGAAAGCAATAAAGACCTGAACATGAAGCGTTATGCGCAAATTGAAGACAGGATTTACAGCGACAGTGAAAGAGATAACAACGCCTTTGATTACATTATGAATGAAGAAATCATGGATATACGTTATTCCTACACTACCAAGGCTCCGGTAAACTACATAAGTGAAAACGACATAAACGGCAACCGCGGTTACTTTATGCTTTCCAACTTAACTGAGGGCGATTACTACCTGAGATACACATTCCCGGATGATTACAACAGATATTCGATAACCACAAGAACTACGGGCCACAGCATAGTTGATGAAAACGGCAAGCCTGTACTGAACTTCCAGGAAGGCACACCGATTGCAGTTTACAGAAACGGCGAAAGGATATTCATTAACGGTACGGACGCACAGATAGCGGCTTATGAGGCTGCCTGCGAGCACGATGCAGTTAAGATATCCAGCGAAAACAAGCTTGTAGTTGTTACGGTTGACACAGCATCGGTTGATAAGTTTACAACCAAGGACGCATCAGGCAACAGCCTGTATGCTACAGAAGCTGAACGTAAGGCTGCATGGAACGCATACGACGCAAAGCAGAACTCTTATAACCTGGGCTGTGCTAAAGCGTATGTATATTCAGGTACAGCTTGGCTCGACGAAACCTTTATAGCAGGATCCGATCCGGAAGATCCGGAATACGACAGCGACGGTCGCATGGGCGCTGAGACTGACGAGGAAAGACTTAACAATATTAAGATTACTGCCTATGAAGTCCATGAGGTTTATGACGACGAAGGTAATGTTATAGACTATACGATAGATACCGATATAGCGATAGACGGCGACGGAAATCCTGCGGTACAGTATACGTCAACAAAGAACAGAAAGAGCCTTATAACTGTACAAAATCCTGACGGAACCTGTAACGGTTACGTTGAAATGCGCTTAAAGCCCGGCAGAAGGTATGTTCTTGTTGCCGAGGATTGCGATTCATCAAGAGTGGTAAGAAAGAACAGTGACGGTACGGGCGGAGAGGTAATAATCCTCAAGCCGACACCGCTTACATATCATGACGACCCGCTTGAAGAAAAACTTGATAACGACCTTATCAGGTCTGTAATAGGACCGAGAACAAAACTGCTTGAAACCTACGTGCCCCGTGATTCGAGAAATCTGCCGATTTATGACGGTGCAGAATATCTTGATGACGGACAGAACTTCCAAATCTTTGAGAAGCTTGGCTTCGGCTTTGTAGACGGCAGCCGCGGATTTATCGGACAGAGAGTCTGGAACGATAAGGACTACGACGGTATTGACGACATAGACGAGGTTGGTATAGGCAATATGGAGCTTGCTCTTGAATCCTACTACTACGATGATGATGACCCCGATAATGCACACTGGGTAAGAATAACTCAAGCCAACGGTTCACCGAAGGTTAAGTACGAGAAAACAACAGCATCCGGTGCGTACAGATTCCAAAATGTAAAGACCTTCTATGTAAAGGATACAAGCGATCCTAATGCTAAGAAGTATCTTACGGGTTATAGAGTATATGTGGCTGAAAGCAGTACAAGTGCTGACAATGCAACACATTTCAGAGATTACGCTATAACCAAATTTAAGACAAATGCTCATCCGAAACAAAGCGATGAGAGCTTGCTTGATTATTACAACAGACTTGCAGGCAACAGTGATTTGCAGGCAGAAGTCGAAATTGATGACAAGCATTATATGGTTGGTGATGATTGGTACAATTACGGCTACGATTATCCGGTCAGCAGAGAATCTGAGTACGTAAAGCATAACTATGACTTTACAAACGATAAGATAATCATTGCAGGTGAGATAACACTGGCTCATTATAACAACGATGCCGACCAGACCGTATGCGCATCCTACATAACAGACGCAGATACACCCGCTCAGACAACCAGATATTATGATTTCAGCGATGCACAGCAGTTGCTTGATTATAACTTCGGTATGACAGAGCGTCAGTACTCTACAATAGAGGGATATGTATTTGACGATACAGACTATAACGGTCTTTGGGATGAGGACGAAAGCGGAATGTCCAACATTAACATAGTTCTTGAAAGATACTACAGAGATGACGGCGGTCAAATGGTTAAGTTCGATGAAATAACCGCGAAGACAGACGCATCAGGTAAGTATAAGTTTGAGAATGTTAAGACGGTAATAACCGCACGCAATACGATAACTAAAAAGTATACGGCACAGAATAAGCTTATTGAGCCTCTTGCCGTAGACGGCAAAGTAAGACTTGCTTATTACAGACTGAAATGTGAAGGCAAGACCGGCTATGCCATAACAAGATACAGGCAGAACAGAACAAGCGATACTCAAAAGCTCAACCATGAATGGTATATCAACGCCGACGGCGATGTAGTAAGCTACATCAATGAAGAAAAGGTTGACAGCCATCTGGCTGCTTATGAGTACACATATCTGACAGGCAACGAAAAAGAGCTGATTAGAAATGCTCCCAGACCGTATGCGGTTACCGGCTATATGACAAGCCCTGTTGACGGCGACTTCTTTATTACGGCGGAGAACAGTGAGTTTGAATACTTTGAGCCTTATATGCTGTTTGATAACAACAGACAGGCAGATTATTCAAATGCTTACGATTATATCAAGGCTGTAAATTACAGCGGATTCGACGCAGGACTTATAAAGCAGGAGTACGGCACAATAAGCGGTATAGTTTGGGACGATATAGTATCAGAGAGCAAAGAGTACGACGGTAAGTATAATAACACTGATAACGGCATCAATAATGTGGAGGTTGAGCTGTACCAGTTCTATTATGACGAGATGAACGGCAAGTGGGTAAGAAATACAAACTTCCGCTCAAGCTACACCAGCGTACAGGCAACTCATAAGATTGCAAATCAAAACGGCTCATATAAGTTTGAAAATGTACCGACCGGTGTTGACATTGACGGAACCACATATCTTGCAGGATATAGGGTTGTTATTAAACAAATACCGACAAAGACAGTCAACATTGAAGTAAACGGAAGCAGCAAGACGATAACCGAGCTTAAATATTACGGCACAAAGTACTGGCAGAATGACGAAGAAGACGTTATCTACAGCAGGCTTTATGTAACGGATATAACCGAAAACGGCGTCACTACAGAGGACAGCTTAAGGCAGACGGGCATACCGATTACTCTGCTTAAGGCTGACGATGAAATGATGATAATAGCTAAGGTTGCTGACAGCAGCTTCGAGCTTAACACAAATTACGTAAGAACTATAAGACCTATAAAGACACTTGACGGAGCGGCAAATACAGACAAGCATTATGACATGATTAAATCAAGAAATTATGAGCATATGGACGCAGGTCTGGTACAGACGCAAAGAACAACTGTCACGGGCAAGTTCTTCTACGATAACAACTATAACGGCATATATGATACAGGTGATGCACCTTACAATATTGCCAACACTATCGTTAAGCTTGTGGGATATTACTACGATGCCGAAAACGGCACATTTGTAGAAATACCCAATGAATTTAAGAATTACACTGACAGTGTAAAGCTTGACGGAAACGGTGTTTACACATTCAGTAATGTTCCCACACACGTCGCAGTAGAAGGAAAGGATTATCTGATTTATTACAGAATAACCGCTCCTACACTCGCCGAAAGACTCAGAACCTCATCGCAGTACGGTGCAACCTACTACATGGGCAAGGGTGAAAACAACAACAGCTACATAGTAAGCGAGAATCAAACTCTGGCATACTACAACGCTAACAAGAAGTGTTGCTACAAGATTGGCGGACAGGCGACATACGATATTACGGGCGCTCTTACAGCTCCTAATGCGGGCGACTTCTTTACGGTGGCAGAGGATGTTACATCAGATGCAGTGAAGAATACTCCGTATATCCTCAACGATTATAAGGATAGTAAGACAAACCCGAAGAATTATGATATAACACTTGCAACAGGCGTTGCAAACGAATATAACGCCGGTGTTAAGAATTACGAAACGGATACAACGATAATAACAGGCTTTGTTTGGGATGATTCAAACATCAAGGACGAGCATGGAAATATTACCAGCATCTATGACGGATATTCAAAACTCGGCACAAGCGTATTACCGTGTCAGGATGAAAATACACAGCTTACAGGTATAGGCGGTGCTACGGTTTATCTCGACCAGTATTACGTAAAGGACGGAAAGATTTATCTCTCCGCCGGAACTGCACAATTTGCAGACGGTACTTACTATATGAAGAGTACCACAAGCTCTGTAAACGCCTCTAAGGGTCAGTACAGATTTGCAGGAGTACCGACTTATGTAGACGTGGAAACCGTAGACAGATTGACCGGTAGAATTACCACAACAAGATGCCTGGCCATTTACAGAGTAAGGCTTGGAACACTTGTTATAGGCGATACTACATATGCGGCGACATATTACAGACAAACTGAAAAGGATTCGTATATCAACAGTGATATCTACGTATCTGAAAGCAGAACAACCAAGACGTCGTTTGCGGCGAACTATACAAGCGAAGTAAGCGACAGCACTCAAAACGGCATTCTCAACGAGCTTGATATAATAGGCAGAGGCGAGTTTATTGTGGTAGCCAAAGAGGCGGCCATAGCTAAACCTGAGAATACCGAGGATAACAACGTATACGAAAACAGCCTTAACACCTATTACACAAGACAGTACGGCTCAAAGACATACGATATACTTACAGCCAAGAGCATTATCAATGAATACAACGCAGGTCTTGTTCAATACGAAACTGCGAAGGTCAGCGGTTATGTTTGGGAGGATGTAAACTATAACGGATTGATTGATGAGAACGAGAAAGCCATTGGCGTAAATGACGGTCAGCCCAAGCAGCTTACGGTAGTGCTTGAACAGTACTACTACAAGAGAGGCGAGAATACGCCGACTCAGATAAGCAGCTTTAAGATGACAACTACTACCGACACGAACAAGGGATATTACGAATTTGAAGGAGTTCCGACATTTGTTGATGTTAAGAACGGCACTACAACCCAAAGATACATTGCTCACTATTCGGTAAGAATAGATACGGACAACAAGCTTAAGGATGTAGAGAAGAAATACGTAATAACCAGATTCAAGAACGATACGACAGTTGATTCAAACAAGGACAGCGATCTCTATTATGAGAACTGCCTCATGACTACCGACATTAACGGCAATATGCAGCTCTTTGTGGTAGCTAAGTGCGTTACCGCAGACGCTGTAAAGAATACTCCGTATGTATTTGCTTACGACGGAGCAAGAAATGACGGTATGTACAGACACAGTGCTTCGGCTCCGGCATACTTTGATATAATAACGGCTCAGGATGCGGAAAACATCGACGGCGGCTTTAAGAAGCTGGCGGCCGGCAATATAACAGGTATCGCTTGGAACGATAAAGACTTTGACGGATTCAGGCAGAACTATGAACCGCCTATAGAAAACGTTAAGGTAGTGGCATATAAGTTCTACTATGACGGAAGTAAATGGCAGAAAGCCATGGAAAACGGCAAGCAGATAAATTATATTGTATATACCGGTACTGACGGAATCTATACCTTTGAAAACCTGCCGTCATATGAGGTTGTATTTAACGCTCAGGGCAGAGGAAAGGTAAATCCGGCAGGCTACAGAATATTCGCAGACAGTATCCCGAACGGATACGGCGTCACGATACTCAAGAGAGGCCAGGAGAACGGCAACGACCTGTCAGCCGATAATCTTTGCTTACTGGATGATAACTCATATGTGATACTTGTCAATCAGGCAATAAGCGGCGAAAGGGGCAACAACGCAAGCAGTACAACGTCAATAGGCGCAACAGCTTACGACCCTGCCGAAACCACCAACGTAATAACGGACGGCGGACACGATATGGGCTTTGAATACGGTAAATCAACCATTACCGGTATTATATGGGAAGATGAAAACTTCGACGGCATTCTCAATTATAACCTGACCGAGGCTCCTGAAGGCTATGAGGAACATGGCATTGACGGAGTAACGGTCAACCTTGAGGTATATAAGCTTGTTGGCGGAATCTGGGTAGCAGATACCGAAAATACCGCCGGCGTAGTTACCTCAACAGTTACAGCACACTCAGGTGTGTATACCTTCATTAACCTGCCAACGTACTATCTTGACAATGAGGGCAAAGCCGGATTGTACGGCTACAAGCTCAAGGTTGATTTGAGTACGGTAGAGGAAGGCTTGAAGGTAACAAAATACATGGTGGCAGGCAATGACAATTCCATCGTGGACAATCATATTGATAAATCTACTGACGGATACATGACGCCTGACTGCCTGATTACGTCAACCGCAATAAACGACCAGGATGCAGGACTTTATGAGAGCAGATTCCTTGAAGAATACAATGGAACTACATATGATGTTCTTACACCTGTAAGTTACGACCAGTATCACGGCGGCTTTATCAGAGATAAGCTGCAAAGCATATCGGGCTTTGTATGGAACGATGCGAACTATGACGGATTGTACAATGAGGAAGAATTGCCGATGAGCGGCTCGGTTATTAAGCTTATAAGATATCTGAGCAAGGACGGCGAAGCCTATGTACCTGAAAATCCGGCTACACCGACTGACCCGACAGAGCACGAAACAGAAGAACAGGAACAGACAGAACCCAACACGGGCAGCATGATATCTTCAATGAGAAACGTATTTGACGGCGAGCCGACTGACCCAACAGGCCCGGCAGATCCGACAGATCCAACAGAACCGACTGACCCGGCAGAACCGAGTGAGCCGGAAGAGCCGGAAGAATTAGATCCGTTTACAACCACAACCGACGAGGACGGCAAGTTCATATTCAATGACCTGCCCACACATACGTACATCGACGGAGAGCTTTATATCTATGGATACAGACTTGAAATTGATATACCTGACGGCTATGCGGCAACAAAATTCCATGTTACCGAGCCAGACGAAGATAACGGCATAATTGTAAGTGACATAAGAGTTTTGGCAAACGGTGCATTCTTCAACGGAGAAGACGAATATATCGTACTGCTTGATGAATTGAGCGACGACGCAATCGACAACGTATACAGTGCAAACTCGGATAAGGAATATCTGAGAGGACACTACGATGTAAGAAATCCTGTAAGCAGAAGCGGATACAACGGCGGTCTTGTAGAGTTCGGTAAAGGAAGCATCAGCGGAATTATCTGGACGGATACAAACTACAACGGTATACGCGAAACTGACGGAAATAACGCGATTGAATACGGTATTCAAGGCATAGAGGTATTCCTCTCATCGTATTACTATAAGAACGGCGAATGGGTACAGTACAGTGAAGGAGAAATCTCAACGTTGACAAATGACAACGGCGAATATCTCTTTGATAATCTTGACACGGGCGCTGTTATAGACGGCGAGAGAATGCTCCTCGGATACAAACTCAGAGTGAGTGCTATTCCGGACGGAATGGCGGTAACGAGATACAAAGCGACATACGATACCGATGTTGACAGCCAGTTAATTGCAGTGGGACTGCTGCTGACAGAGGAAAGTGAGCATATAGTATTGGCCAAGCCGGTAACTATCGCAGACATACGCAATGAGGCGTATATACGCAGCGACGGAGCAAACGAGTATGACCTTGTAGCGGCACTGGATGTTAAAAACATCGACGGCGGTATCAAGGAGCAAGAAACGGGAGCTATAATGGGTACAGCGTGGATAGACGCAAGCAGAAACGGCGTGCTGGATTCCGTAGAAAAGAGATTGAACGGCATTAAGCTTGAGCTTACACAGTTCTACTTTGACGGAATGGCATGGAGAGAAACAGGCACGGTAAGAACTACCGTAACAAAAGCTGACGGAGAGTTCAGATTTACAGGTTTGCCGATTTCAATCACCGTTGATGATGTGACATATCTGACCGGTTACAAGCTTAAAGCAAGTAATCTGCCCGATGGCGCTACAATTACAACCTATTACGCAAACGGCGGTGAACGCGACAATAAACTTAATAAGAATACAATGTCGCTGGATGATCCGAGAGTTCAAATGAACGGATATATAATAGTTGCTGCTAAAGCACAAACCGGCGTAAGCGAGAGTTATATCAGAAACGGCTTTGACCTTGTAAAGGGCGTAACCGTAGATGATATGAACATAGGCGTATGGTTCGAGGAAGAAGAAATTATCGTTATTCCGACAGGTGATAACACAGACGTAACATTTGTTGCATGGGTGACGCTCTCCGCATGGCTCACTATTGTGGCAATGCGCAAGAGAAAAGCGTACGAAGAACGTAACGCACGCTCTTCTTAAAATTGATAATCTCGATGCGGGGCTTGCAAAAGCCTTGCACCGAGTGCAGATATAGTAAGAATTGATGAATTACTTCTAAGTACAAAACTCACTAAACATCTAAACACAAAACGACAAAAAAAGGACTGTCTTAAACATATGTTTAAGGCAGTCTTTTGATATGTAGGCAGTATAATAAGGTTCGGCTCTATAATAAATGGGCTCTATAATAAATGTTGGGGTGAGTGAAAAAATAGAGCCTGCAAAAAATTAACAAAAAAGTAGAGCGTATTTTTGATACAACAACAGATTCATGCGCAACTAAGGCGCAAAAGCTACTGTTTGCAATTTGAAATTGGTTTAATTAGATTATAACAAGCGGCTCTGTGTTATAAAGTGCCGCCTCGCAGTAAAGGCGTGCGGCATAAGGAATGTATTCGTTATAAATACAAAAGTCCGCACTGTGCCATGGGGTTACCGGTTTATTAGGAGAGCCTGAGCCGACCCAGTAAAAGAATGACGGCACATATTCCCCGTAAACGGCAAAATCCTCAGAGCCTAAAACAGGGCTTACATCCACTATATTTTCTTCGCCGAAAGCCTCACGCGCAATGCCGTATGCAATGTTGTACATATGTTCGTTGTTATATACGGCGGGAACTTGCGGCAGTATCTCCGTTTTACAATCACACCGATATGCGGCGGCTATATTTTTTGCAAGCTCGCTTACACGGTCTGTACAGCGTGCTACACTCTCATTGCTGAGCGCACGAATACTGCCCGTCATTTTTACATATTCGGGAGCCTGATTATCCTCCGAGCCGCCGTGAATGGAGCATACCGTACATACGCAGGCATCAAACGGGTCTGTATTACGGCTTATGACAGTTTGTACGGACGAAACAAACGAAGCGGCGCATACTATGGGATCTATGCCCTGATGAGGCTGACCGCCGTGACAGGCTTTTCCTATGACGGTTACGGTAAAGTTAGTTTTTGCCGCCATGAGTGCGCCCCTATGAACAGCCACCTTGCCTATGGGAATTTCCGGACGGTTGTGTATGCCGAAAACCATGAGCGGCTTATGGGGGAGTTTTTCAAACAGCCCGTTTTTAATCAACATATTTGCACCTTGAGTTGTTTCTTCGGCCGGCTGAAATATAAAAACCACATTGCTTTGCAGGCTTTCTATGTTTGATGAAAGGATTTTTGCACCGGCAAGAAGCGATGCGGTATGAAAGTCATGACCGCAATTATGTGAAGCACGCTTAAATCCGTTTGCTTCACTTGCCGCCACAGACAGAGCGTCGATATCTGCCCGAAGAGCTACGGTATTCGGTTTGCCTGCGTCAAGGTATGCTACAACACCTGTTTGCGATTCTAAATCAATAATCTTTAACCCGCAATCCATGCAAAAGCTCTTTATCAGCTCGGTGGTTTTATATTCGCTAAAGCTAAGCTCCGGCTCGCTGTGCAGAGTAAGCCTTATATCTTCAATTTCTTTACTGATAGCCTCATATTCACTGTTAAAATCCATTGTAAACCTCCTGAATACGGTATAATAATACGATAAATAATACTAAGTATCAACAAAACCCTTAAACATCTATTGCATAAAATTCCGCATAGCTGAGTTGTCGAGTTTGACAGGCGTCAGCCTGCCTGTACTCTCCGCCTGTGCTCTGCAAAATTTTCTGCTAATATCTATTTTATGTCTTTTATTGCTACTTAGTATAAACAAGCAGGCAAGCCATTTTTAAAAAAATGACTTACCCCCATACAAGTTTTTATAAAATGTTACATAGCAGTTTTTAAAGCTGCTCGATGATTTCATATTCACAGGCATTTTTTCTCACGGATTCAATTCCGTTAAGACAGCCCTGTTTTGATTTGTAAGTGCCGCTTGTAAGGATTATTTCACCGTTTCTTGCCTTTAAAACAAACGTATAAAACCCGTTATTGTCAAGACTCACTTCAAATTTCGGGTTTGATACCGTGTGTGCCGGGTCGTCGCCCGGCACGAAGCTTAAATAACCTGCATTCTTTATGTTTTTGGATATGCTTTCAATAGCTTTAATGCAAGCCCGCTTATTTATGTAAGACTTGCCCGAAGCTATAGTTTCGCCGTTCATTGCTTTAAGGCGAAAACAAAAGCGTGCGTCTTTGTATTCAATAACAAATTTTCCCATAATTCAACTTTTTTACATATAGACGTATTTTTCGGGTGCATAATCAAGCCTTGCACTGCCCAAATCGAACTCATCACAGGTTATGGTTGTACTGTAATCGGTATCGCCGCTTGTTCTGTTGATAACGGAGTACATACTTATACCTGTTTCCTCATCAATGTAAAATTCGCCGTTATATGAGTAGTTTTGTCCGTCGTCGTCTTTGCCGCTTAACTGTGCATTGTACATTATACATTCTTTATCGCAGTATGTTCCTTTGGTATATTCGTGGCGCTCAAGAGAGTTGTATATATCGCTGTACGGAGCTATTACATTGTAAGCTATGCCGTTGTATATTCTTTTAAGATGTTCTCTGCTTGTACGTATTGTATCGTCATAATCCCAGTCTGCGCCGTCAGGACATACAAAGTAAGCATAGCCGTCGCCCGACTTTAAAAACTCGATTGCCGTTATATAGATAAGCTCAAAACAGTAATCTTCGCCTATACGGTTAATGCCAAAGAAATAATCGGCGGTTGTTACATCGTTTACATTGTCAACCTCTATGGCATGAAAAACCAAATGGTAGTTTTTGCCCAGAACACCGTTAAAATGGGTCATGTCAAACAAAGTGGCAGTTGTAAAATCACCGTAGGCATTTGTAAACATATCGTCAAATGCCTTTTTTATATCCACAGTGGCAACAATGGGTGCGTTGGTGCCGGTTGCCGCATCATCTGTGCCGGCAGCGGGCTTGTTATCATCGCAGGCCGCAATGGAAAGTATCATGGAGATACACAGTATTAAAGATAATATTTTTTTGACCTTTTTCATATATATTACCGGTAAACCGCCTGAATTATCAGGACAATCCTTTCTTGTAAAAGTAAAATTTAAATAGAATTTGTTATTCGACAGAATAGGTGTAATCGGGTATAACGGCAAAGCCGGGAGCCATTGCCGCAGGGTACTGATTGCTTCCGTCATTGAATATAACAAGGGCAGAACCCCAATCCTCATCAAATGTGTAGCTGTAACGTCCGTCGGACTCTTCCTTCATCGGTATGCCCGGCCATGACTTGTTTTCTCTTACGGGGGATCCTTCGCTGTATACGTAAGCATAGAGCTTATCGCCCCAATTTGAAGGTTTATTAAAATATACCTTTTTACCGGAGGTGATTTTCTCCTCTTTGGTAAAATAGTATGTCATTACGTATTTATCACCGTAAAAATCATAGGCGGTAAGTGTAACCGATGTTGTGCCGGTTTTATCTGCACTGTTGCCTATGACAAGCTTATCGCCTGTTGAGCAGGGAACCTGTGTACCGCCGTTTACGGAATAATAGCAGGAGTACACGTCCTCGGTGACTATTTCCGCATAAATGGTGTCATCCTTGTATTTGCGGGTATAGTCATTGAAATAAGCCCGCTGAATTGTATCGGACTCACGAAGCTCGACTGCGCTGACGACCGCTACGCTTCTCGGAGGAATAGCTCCGGTTATTTTACCGTTGGCAACGGTAAAATCAGAAGCATTTATGTAGTCAAAATAATTACCGTCAGGCAAAGATACATTGCCGCTGATGTTTTGTGAGCTTGTACTCAGGTTTATAATCACGGCACCCTTGCCCTTTCTCTCAGTCATAACAAGGGAATTATTTCCGTTTGGGTTGGAGATTACTTCATCGGCGCCTATACTTGCGTTTCTGAATCGGTTTACGTACATTACGGTTTTATCAAAGTACAGTTCGCTTCCTGCCGCACCGGAAAGATTGATAGTACCCCAGATGTTTGACTGCGTACTTCCGTACGGTCTGTCAAAGAAAAGCGGAGTTGTATCTTTACGTGAACATAAAAGCGCCCAGCCGAGCCTGATATCCTCATCGCTGTATGAAGATGTTCCGTCGTTTATATAGTTGTCGTGAGATTCAAACCATGTAACCAGATTCGTACTGCCGCCAACGCCGTAGTCCTTATAGCTGTCGGCGGTAAGCGTGCAGCTCTTGACGGCGTTTCTTATCTTTGCACCGTAGTTACTGGCCGTAACTGCGCCTATTTCCTTTATATATTGGTTTATCCGGTCGTTGTCGCCCTGAAGCACCTCTCCGTAGTTAAATATACGGTCGGCATCGGTTATCTCGGTTGTAACTCTTTTCCAGAAATTGTTTTCAAGGGAGGGGTCGGCCTTGGGGTCATCGCTCAAAGCGATATGCTTGGCCGTGTCATAGCGGAAGCCGTCCGCTCCGCAGGCAATACAATCATTTAGGAAGTTGATGAAATAGTCCTGAAAGCCCTTGTTCTCGGTGTTGACATCGGGCAGGCCGCTCATCGCATATGAGGTACATTCAAGACGGTTGCCCCAGTTGGTGATATTCTCAAAGCCATGCTCGTGGAAAAAGCTGCTTGTTCCGTCGGCAGTATGTAACAGATTTTCGGAAACCGATTCCAGATATGTTGTAACATGATTCGGAACGACATCCACTATTATTTTTATGCCGTATTTGTCGGCTTCCTCGCACATGGATTTAAACTCGTCACGTGTGCCTAACTGATAATTGCCTATTACCCAGTCGGTAGGCTGGTAGTGATAGTACCACTTGCCGTTACCGCTCAGTTCCTTTCCGCCGGATTCGTTTACATAGCACTCGTTTATCGGGGAGGTTTGAACCGAGGAAAACCCGGCAGCGGCTATCATCGGCAGGCTCTCTTTGATAGTATTGAAGGACCATGACCATGCGTGCAGTATGGCACCGTCGGTTATACTGTCTGCAAGGGAATAGTCTATATCCATATTTTCATAATCCGGCTCATCTTCAAAGGAGCTTGGCACATCAAAAATGATAACATCATTCTTGCAGCCGGAGAAAAAAATCATTGGCGATATAAGCAGACAGAAACAAAGCGTCAGACAAATTGATTTGTAAATGCTTTTTTTCATAGCGTCATCTCCGCATTCTATTGATATTTACACATAAAGATAGCATAAAATCGAGTTTTTGTAAACATATTTTGTGTTATTTTTTTGTTAATAGAGTATATAGAAGTCTATAAAAACCGATAGATTTTAAGAAAATAATAGTTATTCTTTGCCTGTGTATAAAAAACGGAAATAAGGGTATAATTATTACTAAACTCGCTAAACATATAAAAAAGAAGCCGCAAATTAAATCAAAAAAGTAACAAGGTTTTCTTGTACAGTGCTTAAAATAAAGCGAAAGCAAGCGGTTTTTATTATTTTTACACAAATTGTAAGCTGATTATAGGAAAAATAATATCTATCCAAGTTTTTATACACCTATTGCTATCAGTGTGATAATGTGTTAATATAGTAAAGTGTTAAAACATAATCTAAAAAGCTCGGCCAAAGGCAAGTAGTCCATATTGCAGTATTGTATACGGTCGAGGAAACGAAAGGTATGATGCCAAGTGAAAATTACAAACGAATATCTTCAGGGACTAATGGAGAGAGTTATCAAGAGAAATCCAAACGAGCCCGAATTTCATCAGGCAGTACTTGAGGTGCTTGAATCTATTGAGCCGGTAGTTGAAAAAAGACCTGAGCTTATAGAAAACGGTATACTTGAGAGAATTGTTGAACCTGAACGCATTATAAAGTTCAGAGTTCCGTGGATTGACGACAGTGGAAAAGTACAGGTGAACAGAGGATTCAGAATACAGTTCAACAGTGCTATCGGTCCGTATAAGGGCGGTCTTAGATTCCATCCCTCGGTATATGAAGGCATTATTAAGTTTCTCGGCTTTGAGCAAATATTCAAAAACTCACTTACCGGTTTGCCTATAGGCGGCGGCAAGGGCGGCAGTGACTTTGACCCGAAGGGTAAGTCCGACAGAGAGGTAATGCATTTCTGCCAAAGCTTTATGACGGAGCTTTGCAAGCATATAGGAGCAGATACAGACGTACCTGCCGGCGATATAGGCGTAGGCGGAAGAGAAATAGGATATATGTACGGCCAGTACAAGAGATTGCGCAATGAGTTTACTGGAGTTCTTACAGGTAAGGGCATACCCTACGGCGGAAGCCTTGCCCGTACAGAGGCAACAGGTTACGGCCTGTGCTACTTTACGGAAGAGATGCTCAACTATAAGGGATATTCCTTTAAGGATAAGACGGTAGTTATATCAGGCTCCGGCAATGTTGCCATATATGCCTGCCAAAAGGCTACGGAGCTTGGCGCAAAGGTTGTAACCATGAGCGATTCCAACGGATATGTATATGACGCCGAAGGTATAGACCTTGACGTTGTAAAACAACTTAAAGAGGTTGAACGCAAGAGAATAAGCGAGTATGTTAAGTTCCGTCCGAATGCCGTTTACACCGAAGGTAGCAAAAATATATGGGATACAAAATGCGACATAGCTCTGCCGTGCGCTACCCAGAACGAAATTGATGAAGAATCGGCAAAGAAGCTTATTGCAAACGGATGTATAGCTGTTAGCGAAGGCGCAAATATGCCGTGTACACTTGAAGCAACCGAGCTGTTCATTCAGAACGGACTGCTCTTTGGACCGGCTAAGGCTGCCAATGCAGGCGGCGTTGCAACATCTGCCCTTGAAATGTGCCAGAACTCAATAAGATATTCATGGACGTTTGAAGAGGTTGATGCAAAGCTTAAAAATATAATGGTTAATATCTTTGCAAACATCTCAAAGGCTGCTAAAGAATACGGCCGTGAGGATAACTTTGTTGCCGGCGCAAACATTGCAGGCTTCCTTAAGGTTGCAGACGCTATGCTTGCACAGGGCGTGGTTTGATTCTATATAAGGATTAGTACAGCTGAATAAGATAAACAAAATCAAAATCTTTGAATGCGCCTCTGCCAAACGGCAGAGGCGATTTTTGTATAATATGATAAAATTATAAAAATTATAACAAAATTTGGTTTTTATGTTGCATTTTTCCGAAATTTTTGGTTTAATTAAAAATAGGCGCAAATTTTATTTAAAGTACATATGCATAATTTGTAAAATAATTGTAAAAAGTGTGCGTCAGATTTTAAATTAGCATACAATTTTATTTTAACTTTTTTGAATAAATTTTCACAATGTGTAAAAATGGCGGCAAAAATTAACAAATAACGCACAAAAAATCACTAATAAATAGCATATTTTTATATAAGTCTATGAAAAGACCGGTTCTTGTATAAAACATGTACAAAAAAACAAGAAAAATTTTATGAATGAATGTAAAAAAAGAAAAATATATTGACTAATAGTGGGGTAATAGTTTATAATAGAATAAGAAAAATAGGAATAGGTAGAGAAGTGCCTGTTTTCTATGATTTTGTTACATACAGAAGAGGCCTTGAGCCGATAAAGAAGCGAGGAGTAATTACAAATGATTCGTATAAAATTGGCGATTTTGGAAAACGATACAAACTATATTAACCGTATAGTTTCTGTATTCAACAGCAGATTTACAGACAAGCTGGAAGTGTTCACCTTTACCGATAAGGACGCAGCACTGGAATCTTTGGCTGAAAATCGAATTAATGTTTTTCTCTCTACGGAGCAAATAAAAATCGATACCAAAGAATTACCCGACAGATGTGCGTTTGCGTATTTGAGCGAATCCAACTCTATTGATTCTATATACGGTGAGTTTGCACTCGGAAAATACCAAAAGGCTGAAATTATCTATAAGAGCATTCTGAACCTGTTCTCTGATAAATCATCTGAGGTTATAGGATATAAAGTAAACGATACGGACGCCGCAAAGATAATTGCGTTTGCATCATGCAGCGGCGGTGTTGGCAGCTCTACCGTTGCGGCATCCTGCGCACTCAGCTTTGCTCTCAGAGGACACAAAACACTCTATATTAACCTTGAACAGCTTGGTAACGCCAATATGTTCTTTAATGGTGAAGGCTCATCGGATTTCGGTGATGTTATTTACGCCATCAAGAGCAAAAAGACCAACCTTAGCTTAAAGATTGAAAGTACCATGAAGACCGATGTTAGAGGAGTGTATTTCTTTGACTCGTGTAAGATGGCTCTTGACAATATGGAAATAAGCAAGGATGATGTTGAGAGATTGATGAGAGAGCTTAGAACAAGCTCGTTTGAGTTTGTTATTATAGATTGCGATTTCTCGCTCGGCGGACTTCCAAAGGATATATTTGAGAACGTTACAAGCGTTATTTTAGTTTCCGACGGTTCAAAGATTTCTAACGATAAATTACAGAGAAGCCTTGCTTCAATGGAAGTTCTTGATAAGCAAAAAGCAATAAAGTATATGCCTAAGGTTGCTATAATGTACAATAAATTCAGCAACAGGACAAGCAAGCAGATAGAAGGTCTTAACTTCAATATGCTGGGAGGAATCCAAAAATTTGAAGGAGCTCAGACCGAGCAGATAATGCAGCAAATCAGTTCTATGCCAGTATTTGATAAGCTCCTGTAATAAACTGTTTATATAAGGAAAGGAATGACCTGAATGTTAGATGACAGCAAAATCCAGGAATTTGTCGATGAGTTACGACAGTATATCGTTGATAACCTTCCGCTTAGTAAACTGAGCGATGAAGAACTTGAAGCTCAGATAGAGGATATAGTTCTGGAAAGGCTTGCAGGACAGTACATACCTATTGAACAGAAGGTTTCGATAGTACAGCAGGTATACAGCTCTATCAGAGGCTTCGGCTTGCTGGATACGATAATGAACGATGAGAGCATCACCGAAGTTATGATAAACGGTGCCAATAACGTGTTCATTGAAAAAAGAGGTAGGGTCGTACGTCTGGATAAGGCGTTTGAAAGCCAAAGACGTCTTGAGGATATAATTCAGAGAATAGTTGGACAGGCCGGTAGAGAGGTAAATCAGGCGAACCCCATATGCGATACCAGATTACCCGACGGCTCCCGTGTTAACGTTGTTCTTCCGCCGATTGCACTGTGCGGACCAACCGTTACCATACGTAAATTCTCCAAAACTCCTATGACGGTTGAACAGCTTATAAAGTATAAATCAATAAATGAAGAAATTGCTTCAAAGCTGCAACTTCTTGTTAAAGCAAAATACAACATATTCATTGCAGGCGGTACAGGTTCCGGTAAAACAACGTTCCTTAACGCTCTTTCAAACTACATACCCCGTGATGAACGTGTTATAACGATAGAGGACTCGGCAGAGCTTCAGCTCGCCAATATAGATAACCTTGTAAGCCTTGAAACCAGAAACGCCAACGCTTCCGGTACGGGTGAAATTACGATGAGAGATCTTATTAAATCTTCACTTCGTATGAGACCTGAACGTATCGTTGTCGGTGAGGTTCGTGGCGGCGAGGCACTCGATATGCTGCAGGCCATGAACACCGGCCATGACGGTTCGCTTTCAACAGGCCACGCCAACTCAACGGCAGATATGCTCAGCCGTCTTGAAACGATGGTTCTTCAAGGTGCGGCGGCACTCCCCCTGGATGCAGTAAGACAGCAGATAGCATCGGCGCTTGATATAATCATTCACCTTTCACGTCTGCGTGACCACTCAAGAAAAACAATGGAAATTTCAGAGGTTGTCGGATATAAAAACGGTCAGATACTCATGAATCCTCTTTATCAGTTTGAGGAAGACGAGTTCAGTACGCTGGAAAAGGTTTCGGGCTCACTGAAGAGAACAAAAAATCCGATGATACATGATTTTAAACTTAAGCTTTCAGGTATAAAGACAGTTATCTGATATCAAGTTGTTTACATTACATAATGTATACATACACTATATGAGAGTAAAGTGAGGTTGTTATAATGGCAAAAAAAGATAAGGAAATTAAAGTTAAACCACCGCAGTATTTTACATCATATACTAACATACCCACACTGAATTATGCGGTTTACTATATGTCCCCTATAGAAAAAATGCTTTATGCTCTGCTTGCTTTTGCGGCAGGTGCGGTTGTTGGGTACATATTCTACGGCGGACTTGCTAAGGATGAGTTTGACAATCCAACAGTAATGACAACTATACTTAATGTTACTATCTCATCTTCGTTGGGTATTTTTGCAGCGGTTATGTTTATTCCGATGAGAACAAAGTCTATAATTGCCAGCAGAAAAAGGCAGTTAAAGGAGCAGTTCAGAGAGTTGCTTGACTCTCTTTCAACATCTCTCGGCAGTGGTAAAAACGTGGTTGACTCTTTCCACAATGCATATTCCGACATGGCTGTTCTCTTCTCCGAGGACGCATACATGACAAAGGAGCTTGCGGTTATTGAGTCCGGACTTGCGAATAACGTTGCTATTGAAGATATGCTTATGGATCTCGGAAAGAGAAGCGATATAGCCGATATAGAGAGCTTTGCAAACGTATTTGAAACCTGTTACAGAAAAGGCGGTAACATTAAAGACGTTATCAGAAGTACGCAAAACATTCTTGTTGATAAAATGGAAGTTGAGCTTGAGATAGAAACGATTATCGCAAGCGCAAAGAACGAGCTTAACATCATGTGCTGTATGCCTATAGCACTTGTTGGTGTTATTAAGCTGATGAGCCCGGAGTTTTCTAAAAACTTTACAACTCCCGCAGGTATAATTGCCACAACGGTAGGCGTTGTCTTATTTGTTTCAGCATACCTGATAGGCAAGGTAGTAATGGCAATAAAGCTGTAATACCGCACCAACTTTGGCAGAAAGGATGAGTTTATGTTTTTATCAACAATGTCAGTTGTCATAATGATAATTGCATCTATAGTAGTGCTGATATATATACTGTTGCTTTTGGCTTCAAAAAAGTATGACTATCTTATAGAGCCGCTTACCGGTAAAGAGTGGATGCTCAAAGAGGTATACGGACCGGGATTTTTGATTTGCGACCTTATTAAGTATGATTATACATCTAAAACCGAAAGAACACGTCGCCGTGACTTAGGCCTTTTGTACGACGCACGTTACACAGATTATTACTTAAGAGTTTGTGCAGCACAGAGAATAGCGCTTTCATTATTGATAGTAGTTTTTGGATTTGCAATATACGGTTTCATTAATGAAGTAATGATTCTGTTTGTTATGCTTATATTTGGTGTAGCAGCATTTTTCTATTTTTCAAATTTGCAGACAGATCAAATCAAGAAGAGATCTGATATTTATCTATCGGATTTCCCTGATGTTGTTTCAAAGATAGCATTGCTTATAAATGCAGGTATGATTTTGAAGGAAGCCTGGGTAAGAGTTGCCGAAACCGGTGATTCCCCGATTTATAAGGAAATGCAAAAGACCGTTTTCGATATGGAAAACGGTATGGCAGAGGTTGATGCCTACTATACATTCGGAACACGTTGCGTTATACCTGAGATAAAGAAGTTTTCATCAACGCTTGCTCAGGGTGTTGTAAAGGGTAATGCAGAGCTTGTTTCGATGGTACAGGAGCAAAGCGCTGAGATTTGGCTTGCTAAAAAGCACAGAGCCAAGCAGCAGGGCGAAAAGGCCGGAAGCAAACTCATGATACCGATTATGATAATGTTCGTTGGTATCCTGATAGTTGTTATTGTGCCTATTTTTGCAAATATCACTGCTTAAAGCTGATATTTGTTGAGATAGAAAAATTTTATAAGGAGGTACATACTCATGTTAAAGAAAATGATGCTTAAGAAGGCTTGGTTAAGCAACAAAGTTGCTAACTTCGTAGCAAGCGAACGCGGTGATGTAAACGTAGTTTCCATCGTTGTTTTGATCGGTATCGCTATTATCCTTGCATTCGCATTCAGAAAGGGTATATCTGCAATACTTGAAACATTGATTAACACAATCCGTGGCAATGCTACTAAGACAATTAGCATGGCAACCTGATTCTTGCTCCCACTATGTCCCTTGCATCGGATTTTATCCGGTGCAAGGGATGGTGTGTCCTAAAAAAGCAACACCCTAAGTTTATTGTTATGTTTATATACTTATGAAAGGATGCGTGAAGCATGAAAAATATAACAAAGGACATAAAAACGAAACTAAAAGACGAGCGGGGCGCATATACGGTTGTTGAGGCTACTATTGTTTTTCCGGTTATGTTTTTTGTTCTGTTTTTTATTATATTTGTCGGTAACATGTATTACGAGCAGGCCAAGATGGACGACGTCGTAATGAGATATGCTATTAAAGGCGCTCAGTGTTGTGCGGATCCATACTTCTACGACATGGCTAAAACAGGCAATATTCCTACTGATATAAAAGCAGTTGATATAAAGCCTTACCGATATATAATAGGCGGAATGAATACGGTTGAATCGAGAATCCAAAAAGAGATGATGGATGAAATCAGCTCGAAAAATCTTACTTTCTTTAGTAATATGAGCCCCGAAGTAAGTACTAAATCTGCAAAGTATAACAACTATTTAATCTATTCCACGTTTCAAACTCAATTAAAATATAGAATTACTATGCCGATAAGAATTTGGTGGGATGAAGATTTTGACATAGTTGATTTTTCTACGCGAGCGGAAGTAAGCGTGAGCGATACTCCTGAATTTATACGCAATGTTGATTTTGTTGTTGATTTAGTATCAGGTACAAAGGTTGGTACAACCATCAAGAGCGTATTTGATAAAATCAATGCATTTATCCTAAAATTTAAATAATTGGAGGTGCGCTAAGATATGATGAAATTTTTCCAACGGACTAAAGGTGCGGTTTCCATATTTCTTATAATGATTTTGGTACCGATGCTGACGGTTGCGTCTATACTTATAGATTCCAGCCGTTTAAAGCTGGCCCAATCATCAATGTCAGCAGCCGGAGACTTAGCACTTAACACGGCACTTTCCCAATACAACAACATACTCAAGGATATGTACGGTTTGTTTGCCACATCTCAGAGCAATGCCGAACTGCTTGCAAATCTTAGTGAGTATTACGAACAAAGTATAGTTGCAAGTGGAGTGCCTATTGCCGATGCTAAAGATTATGTCGGACAGATTATGGGTATGCTCGGCTCTCAGAGCGGCCAAAATTCCGATGATATACTTAATATGGCACTTGGCAAATTTGACGTAAAAGCACCTAAGGGTGCAAACCTTGCAAACCCGGTTATGCTCAAAAAGCAGATAATCGAGTTTATGAAGTACAGAGCGCCTCTCGATTTAGGTGTTGAACTGCTTGACGCAATAAAGGTATTCAAAACCGTAAGTGAGCAGGTTAAGGTAATCGAGAAGCAGCAGAAGTTCTATGAAGAGCAAAAGAATGTGTTCACATACTGTGAAAATGCATGGAAGCATTTTTATAAGTATGCAATGACCGACTTTGCACCGACAGAGTTCTATTATAACAGAATGATATGGGACTTTAACGGTAAAGAAGAGGTTGAAGCGGAATATAAGGCGGCTCTTGATTTCGGTGAAGACGAAGACGAGAATTATGAGTCGTACTTTGACATTCTTAATCGTGCTACAAAGAACATAGTTCTCTATTTCCAGGACTATGTAGCAGGCAACAGCACTAAAACCGACTACGATTTTTATGAGCCGTGCGTACAGGGTTACGGCGAAAGCGGCAACCAGGCACTCAGAATTAAGACAAAGACCGGAACAGCAACAAGCTGGAGCGAGGTAAAGGGCGGCAACACAGGTTCTGTTACACTTGAAACTCTCAGAAGCAAGATAACGAAAGTTGAGCAGGCTATGGCTGCCGTAAAAAAAGCCAAAGAGGGAGAAATGTCGCAGTACAACAAGTATAAGCTTGTTGACGCCGGTACATATTCTTTCAGAGCGGCAATAGAGGCCGTAGAGCAGTGGAACAGAGAAGCTAACGACACCTCAAAGCAAACTGGCTATATTCAGTCATGTATAAAACTGAAGAAGGCCTACGATGAATTAGAAAGTGCGAAGAAGGCAAGTAAAAACAAGCCTAACCCACCGAAGAAATCCAGCTATTCACCTATGTCGAAAACATATGCTTCGGATCCGGGTCCAGCTCCTACACCCCCATCTCCTCCAGGTGATGATGCAGACGAGGACGCATGGGATGCATATGAGGATGAATATGATGATTATGAAGATGAATATGATGATTGGAAAGAGGACTACGATGCATATGTTAAGTATCAGAACTATCTGAGATATGAAAATGATTGCGAAACGTATGCAACCGTTACTCTTCCGGAATGGGTAAAGAACTATGATGATGATCCGAAGAGCTCATCAATGAACGGCACTACCTTTAGTTATGTAACCGCAACAATAACAAAGGACACCGACTCAGAGAAGTATACTATTACACATAACGGTTCTCTTAAGGTAACTTCCCAGAAGACAACTACCCTTAATAATGCCAAGCCGCTTATTGAGGAATTCTCAAAACTTTCCTTAAAGGTTAAAAAGGCATGGGAACAGAAGAAGGGACCGAGCGGCGAGTTTGAACAGCTCAAGAAAAAGACAAATGAAGAGCTTGAGTTTGTAAAGAAGGACAGTAAAGATCATTATCATAATAATATCGACAGAAAGATTCAAAACCTTAAGGATGCAAAGGGCTACCTGCAATCCATACAATCATTGCTGAATGGTGCTTTCAAAACAAAGCTCGAAGCATGGGATGATGCGGCAAGCAATCCGAAGCTTAAGGACGATGAAACTACTCAGTCACAAAAAGAAGAAATAGAAAACATTAAGAAGATTTTCAAGCCGGAAGATGTTGCTAAGCTTATCGGCAGATTGGATAAGGTTATTGCATCTCTTGAAAAGACAAAGCAAGAGCTTGATAAATTCTGCATAGGCAAGGGCAAGAAGAAGCTTTGGCTCATTCCTGTTACATATCAAGGCTATGCCGACAATCTTAATCTTGACGGATTTGACAAGAAATATCCGCCGGTTATGAAGGGCGGCAAGGAAGATGAGTCGCACAAGATTATATTCGAGCAGAACTATTACTATGGCTCTGTAAGATGGGATACTCTTGAGCTTGATAGTAAGATTACAAACACATGGCCGGAGGAAAGCAACCCGAACCCAAGCGTAAGTCTTGGTACAACAAGATTCTATCAGTACCTCTATCAAAACTTTGATACAGGCGAAGAGCCTTCCGGTAGCGATATAAAGAACGAGGGCGAAGAGGAGCTTGACGAGAAGAAGGATGAAGCCGAGGACGAGGCCGATGAGGCTAAGGACGAGGTAGACGGCGACAACGCTAAGCAGAGCTCCAACAATATAAGCGACAAGGCAAACAGACCGTCACAGGAATGGGGCGGCGTAAAGGCTGAGCTTATAGCGTCAATGAATGCCAGCACAGATGCGGATCAGGATTTGGCAGGCGTAACCAATGGCACAAACAGCATATTCAGCACTCTGTTTAATGCATTGGGCAAGGGCCTTGTTAAGGTTAGAGATTGCCTGTATCTTGATAACTACATCCTCAGAATGTTCACATATGATACATTTGAAGCTGAGACAGTTTATAACGATACAGAAAAGGGAATGCCTATCGCTGATAAGTTCTTCAACGGTACAACTGAAAACGGCAAGTATTCCGCACAGATTGCAAAGGCTGTTTCAATGACTAACACACCAATGAACCCGACAAACAACTATGCTTACGGTTCAGAGGTTGAGTACATACTCTGGGGCGGCTCTAACACAGGTAACGTTGTAAAGACATATGCAACAATATTCGGAATCAGACTTGCACTCAATATAATTTATGCATTTACAGATTCGGAAATTCGTGAAGGCGCACTTGCAGTTGCAACTGCGATGTTCGGCGTACCTCCTCTTACGGTTCTCATACCGGCGGCAAAGGTTGCTATTATCATAGCGATTGCTATTGCTGAATCGGCATATGATATTTATAAGCTCAAGAAGGGCGAGCCTGTGCCGATTTACAAGTCTACCGATACATGGGTAATGAAGATTTCGCACATATTCTCAGAGCTTGGCGGCGAAATGATAAATGAAGCCATAGATAAGGGTTATGCACTTCTTTCTGATTGGCTTGCTAAGACAAGTGATGAGCTTGCGGACGCAATAAACAGCGGCTCTGAAGAGCTTGCGACGGCGTTGAATGACGCTATAGAGGATAAGTTTGACAAATACGCTTTCTCGGCACTGGACGCACTTGCAGACGCTTGTAATACTGCCAACCAGCTTGAGAAAGTCGGAGATCTTGTTAATCTTGAAGAAAAAGTAGACGCCGTTGAAGAAATGCTTCACGATTGGCTTAAAAAGCAGAATATGGATACAAGCGTAGCCTCCGACGTGGCGGCAATGGTTAAAGAAGCTGCTGTTGATAAGATTATCAGCAACGGATATATTACTCAAATGCTGGATGCAATAAATGAAACAGCACAGGGCAATATAAACGCCATGAAGGATAAGCTTGAATCCTTCAGAAGTGACTTACAGTCAACTGTAACCAACTATATTAATAAGGGCGGCTCAATGATAAACGAGGCCAAAAATAAGGTAATGGGCGAAATTCAAAACGCTGCTGCACAGGGTGTTGATAAGCTGAAGGATACTATAACATCAAATATAGATATCTCCTACGGCTCAGGCACATCAAAGTCCACCCAGCGTGGCTCGGCGGCAATATTTGCAAGCCTTATTTCATGGCAGTACAGCGACTATTTGACACTGTTCCTGCTCATTGCTACTCTTACAAACGAGGAAGCTGTATTGCTCAAGACAGCAGACGTTATTCAAGCCAATATGCAGCACTTAAAGGTTAAGGGTGCAGGCGGAGAGTTCCTGATGTCAAAGGCAAATACATACCTTACTATAGAAGCAGAGGTACAGGTAAAGCCGTTTATGCTTGCTCTCGGAATGGTTCAGGAAACTATGAAGAATCAGCTTACGGGCGTAAACTGGTATACAGTAGATTATACAGCTACAAAAGGATATTGATTCAAAGCTAAAACTCTGTCGGTGCGGATAATTTTCGCACCGGCAGGATGCCGATATTATGAGAGGAATTTAAAATGAAAAGAATAATATCAATTTTGCTTGTGCTGTCGCTTTTATTCTGTTTTTCAGCCTGTAATGGCGGTGAAGACAAAGATACATCTTCAGGCAAAACCAATAACAGTACTATAGCTTCATCTGATGAAGATACCGATACACAACCGGAGAATACAAACTATACCAAGTTTGACGATTTGCCGAACGGAGAAAGAATTCGTTATCACGAAGTGTATTTCAGCACACCAAGCTGGAGAAGCAAAAACACGAGTAACGGTTTTACTATCAGCGATTCAAATGATTATTCACTGGTAGTTGCATATGATTCCGACAATGCTTATTCCGGTGATATGGAAGGCATAAATGAGTATATGACGGACAAATATATTGATACATTGTACGACTTTTATGTAGCTGAGTATAAGGAAATATCATATGAAAGCAAGGAAACCGTAACACTGGACTGCGGCTCGCAGGCATTTAAATTTAAAGGTACGCTTACTGCGGAATCCGGTGGAAACACAAGGATTATGCCGATATACGGATATAATTTTACATATGACGGAGCAACTATTGCTATTACATATGTAATCAAGTCTGAGGATAAAGCGGCAGAGTACGAAGCAACTCTCAAAGATATTGTAGATAAAATGGTTAAGACAATAAGAACACAACCTTGAACCTAAAACTATAAGGAAAACGGGGGGAATAAAATGTTCAAAAGAGATGAAAACGGTGCGATAGTTGTAGAAGCAACGTTGTCACTATCAGCATTTATATTTCTGTTTTTTATGATATTCAGTATTATTACATCTGCCCGTTGTCAAGCAATAATAGGAGTTGCAGTAGACAATTCCGCTAAGGAGATATCGCAGTACAGCTATCTGTACGGTCTTACAGGCATACATGACAGTGTTCATGCTGCGCTTGAAACCTCAACGGATGACCAGATAAACGATGTAATAAGCAATGTAAACGATTTGTATAACAATATATCATCGGTTGCTCAGACGGCCGGTGAAACAATAGGTGCTACCACAAGTACAGGACTTAATGCCGATCAGGTAAGCTCTAAGTGGCAGAACCTTGCAAATCAGATAACGACCTTACCGGACAGCTTGTCGGGCAGTGCATCAAATATCAAGAATCAGCTTGAGTCTATTTGCGAAAACCCGAAGGAGTTTATGTTTGGTATAGCCAAGATACTTGCTAACGGCGCACTCAGCGTTGCCAAATCCAGACTTATTGCTGAGCCTGTTGCCAGAGTACTGGTTAAGAAGCATCTTAAAACTGATGATTCGGACGATGTAAACTATCGTTGCTTTAAGCTTGGCGTTATGAAGGGCTCATACCTCGGCTCACAGAGCTATTTTAACGGTTTGGACTTTTCACGTTCAATGCTTTTCCCGAACAACGGTGATGAGATTGATATTATCTGTAATTATCAGATTCAAATGATAAAGCTTTTAAATGTAGATATCAGATTTGAGCTTACTCAGCAGGGTAAGACCAAGGCGTGGTTTAAAGGCGACGGCTCTGTGCTTACAAAGGCCGGTGCTCAGCAGGCTGCCAATACTGCCTCTGAGAAGGTTGCCGAAATGGCAGATTCTCTGTGGGCTCAGGCTACTGATTACAATGAGCTTTATGATTATGTAAGACATATGGGTATGGCCGACCTAAATGCAAGCGGTAACTATACCTTAAGCGGCGGCAACGCAAGCAACATTACATACAATCCGTCCAGCAACAGATTTACGATGCTGGCTCCTCCGCTTAATCCGCTTTACGGCGGAAATGAAGTATCCGATGTTAAGCAAAGTGATGTTCAGGCTATTATAGAAAAATATGCCGCAACAATTCATGCGCAGACAGATACCAGAAATGTTGTAGATATCAAGAAACCTGATGCGCAGGGAAATGTTATAACAGATAGTGTTTCTGTAAAAAATAATAAGGAGCTTGTAGTTATAATAACGATTCCTGAGGATCCGGGCTTGAAAGAAATAGTTGAAAAAGCTATTAAAGATGCTAATACAAGAGGCGTTAAGTTTGAGATTAATCAAAGCTACGGATGTATGTATCAGTAAATAAATTTAATTAATATCTCCTCCGTAGATAATTTACTGCGGAGGAGAATACTAATTCTCGTTTGAAAGGGGTATAGTATGAGAATTGCTATTGCGATTGTAGAAGCGATAATTCTTGCAATGGGAGTATGGGTATATCTTGCCCGTGCGGACGTTCTCAAAGCGAAAAATTTCTCAGAAAGAACAAAAGCACTTTTAGGCTGTAGAAAGTTGATAAAAATATATGCGGCTGTTGCGCTGTGTGCGCTTGTATTTTTAGCAATATGGCAGGAATATGTCTACGCATATAATCCGTTTGTAATCAATTTGAAGCACGTTGCGCTCGTCGGATTATTGTTCCCCTTAGCATACGAGGACTTTTTTATTAGAAGAATATCAAATAAGGTTATTTTAGCAGGACTTATAATAAGAGCAGTATTTTTTATACTGGAAGCAGTATTCTGCACCGAAATGTTCTTTAACATACTCAAGCAGAGTTTGCTTGGTTTTTTAGTTGGCGTAGCATTTTTGATTATCGGAACGGTTATCATTCGCCAAGGCATCGGTATGGGCGATGTAAAGATGATAATGATGATGGGATTGTTCCAGGGTTTGTACCCGGTGCTGATTTCTCTCATGTTTTCTTTGGTTGTATCGTTCTTTACTGCGGTTGTTCTGCTTATCAGAAAGGCTAAAGGAAGAAAGGATACCTTACCGTTCGCACCAAATGTTCTTGTGGGAACGTTTGTGTCTATAGCATTATCTACACCCAGATTTATGTAATATAATTCATCTGAGGAATAAAGGAAGGATGAGCTGACTATTATGAAAAAGAACAATAACAGATTATATGTTATATTAGCGGTAATTGCTTTGTTAGGACTTTCATGGTATACACTTTTAGACACGGCCGTATCAGAGCAACAGGAATATGACGGTTACTTGGCAGATGCAAGATCCGCCGCTGATATAGGTGTAAGAGGAGATGCGCTGGCGGCATATGAAAAAGCTATTAATATGCACGACAGTGTAGAATTAAGAGAAGAAGTAGCTGAATTTTATCATAAGCATTATTCAAGCGATGAATGGGCAGATTACTGCAAAAAAATCGTAGACGAGTTCCCCAAAGAGGGCAAAGCTTATGAGATTTTAATGAATTATTATTATACAATCGGCGACTATGCGATGTGCTATGAAAACTATAAAGAAGCTGACAGAAAGCACATTGCAACCGATAAAATGACTCAATTATATGATAAGTTATACTACGCTGTGGACGAAATGACCACACGTTATAGAGATGTTAAGGTTTTTGCCGGCGGCAAGTGCGCCGTAACCGACACTGACCCCGGGGAAACAGTAAAATGGGGCTTTGTAGATAATACCGGCGGTATGATAATAGGAACAGCATACCTTGATACGACCGGATTTACAAATTCGGGCTATGCGGCGGTACAGCAATATAGAGATCCCGATGACCCTGAGGCCGGAATAGAGTATGTTTTGATTGATGAAACAGGCGAAGTTAAATTTGCGGATCCCAAAAAGGGAGAGAGAGATATTACCGATATGGGCTTCTATTCATCCGGTAAAATAGCAGCCAGAATAAACGGAAAGTATTGCTACATGAATGAAAAGTTTGAAGCGCTTTATGGTAACTTTGATTATGCGGCAACATACTCCGGCGATATATCGGTTGCTAAAAACGGTGATAAATGGATTATCATTAATGAAAACGGAGATCAGATAGGTTCTGAAACCTTTGAAGATATCAAGCTTGACAAGACTCTGGTTGCATTTAGAAATGATGTTGCTTTTGCACAGATAAACGGTAAGTACTATCTTATTGATAAGATGGGTAAGGTTGTATGCGATACTGCATTTGAGGACGCAGATGCGTTTGCCTCCGAGGGTTACGCCGCAGTTCAATATGAGGGCGCATGGGGCTTTGTAGATACGAAGGGTAATTTCGTTATTAAGCCGCAGTATTTGAAAGCAAGATCGTTTACAGATGATTTGGCTGCTGTATCGGACGGTACAGAGTGGGTATTTATCAATACAAACAATGATATTGTTATACGCGGTGGCAGTGAAGAAACAAATGAAGAAAAACGTGAGCTGCTTATGTATGAAGACGTAATACAGTTCAGTGATGACGGCAGTGCTTTTGTAAAGTCTGATGGTGCTTGGCATCAAATACGTCTTTTCAGGCAAGCGTTATCTTAATGAATAAACAGGAAAATTGACATATTGAGAGAAGACGATGTTGCATCTTGATATGTGAACATAAATTAAGACGGCCTTAAAAAGTATACTCTTCTAATCCGGAGCGATTTAAGATGCCGTTGACTATAACAAACGGACTGATATGAAAACAGCATAGACCATAATGTTGACATAGGTGATTTTGCAGTAAGCAGAAAAAACTTATGAAGCGTGAAAGAGTGAATTTATATGCGATTTTATATCAGATTAACTTAAGACAAACAAGAAATTAGAAAGCGGGGACCTAAAAAAATGTACGATTTTACATTTGAAAATCAAGGTTCAAATACGTTCCTTGTATATAAGCTTAAGGAGGACGACAGTATTGATTCGTTTGACTACGGTATGCTGAAGAACAATAAAATCGAAGGCATTTTAGAGCCGATAATCACAACGATGAACAACACTGTTACCATTAAGTTTAATGTATCTTCAAAGATTGCGCTGAAACAGTATTTTGAAGGCGTCGTAAATAAAAAGAGAATCCTGACGGTATTTTCAACAATAACGAATGCAGCGCTTACAGCGGAAGAGTATATGCTTGAGCCGACGGCATTTTTATTTGATTTGGATTACATTTTTGTAAATGTATCTACGGCTGAGGCTCAAATGATTTGTCTGCCTATTTTGAATAAGCCACAGGATACGGATATATCCGCATTCTTTAAGAATATAATGTTTAGCACACAGTTTGACCAAACGGAGAACTCGGACTATGTTGCTAAAATCATAAGCTATCTTAACGGTACAACGCACTTTTCACTCCTTGAGTTTAAAAAAGTTCTCGCACAAATGATTAACGGAGTTCAACAGCCCGCACAACAGGCAATACCTGCAGTGCCGGCCGCACCTGTAAGGCAAAACGTTATGCCGCAAAGGCCTCCTATGCCGGCTGCTCCGATGGGCGGTATGCAACAAGCTCCGATGGGCGGACCTCAAGGCGCACCTGCACAAAGACCGATGGGAGGACCTCAGGGCGGACCACCGCAAAGACCGATGGGAGGACCTCAAGGCGGACCACCGCAAAGACCGATGGGCGGACCTCAGGGCGGACCACCGCAAAGACCGATGGGCGGACCTCAGGGTGGACCTGCACAACCACCGCAGGCAGCACCGAGCGCACCTACACCACATGCTGAAGAGCATCATAAAAAGTTATTTGGCGGCTTATTCGGAAGCAAAAAGAAGGAAGCGGCTGCACCGCCGGCAAATCCGGACTTATTACTTCCCGGTCAAAATACTGCTTTGCCAACAATGAACGGTGCGGCGGCTATACCCGGTAAGGGTGGCGCACCTGCACCTAAAGCTCCGCAAGCGGCTCCTCCAAGACCGGCCGGTCCTCAGGGCGGACCACCGCAAAGGCCGATGGGCGGACCTCAGGGCGCACCAATGCAAAGACCGATGGGTCAGCCGAACATGGGTGGAAATATGCAGCGTCCGCCAATGCAGCAGAACAGACCTCCGATGCAGCCTCAACAACCGATATTCCAACAGCCGTTTATGCCGGCTCCGCCTTCTAACGGTGGATTTGGTGAAACAACAGTCTTAGGCGGAGGAAATGACGCCGGCGAAACTACGGTTCTTGGCGGCGGCGAGATGCCGATGCAGGCAAATGTTCCAAAGCTTATAAGAATGAAGAACAATGAAACAATTCCGATTACAAAGCCGTTCTTCAAGCTTGGTAAAGAGAGAAGCTTTGTTGACTATTACGTTGACAGCGGATATATAAGCAGGAGCCATGCCAACATAATAACAAGAGGCTCGGACTATTATATAGTTGATAACAACTCACGTAATCACACATATGTAAACGGTCAGATTCTGCAAAGCAACATGGAAGTAAAGTTGCAGAACGGAGATAGAGTCAGACTGGCAGACGAAGAATTTGAATTTAGAATATAATCTAATTAACAGACGCTTATTGCCCCTTTGGACAATAGGCGTCTGCGTGAAAATTGAGAAAATATATCGGCGTTTAGTATATTAATCGACATTTATATTTATTATAAAATAAAAATATAAGTTTTTAGCCAAAACAGCAGAGGAAGTGAGCATAATTGGAATTTATTGCCTCAATGAGTTCTGACATAGGAACAACCAGAAAGACCAATCAGGACAGTGTCACAATAAAAATCGCCAATACAGGCATAGGTAAGGTTGCAATGATAGTCGTATGCGACGGTATGGGCGGTCTTGCTAAGGGAGAACTTGCCAGCGCAACGGTAATAAGCGCATTTTCGGATTGGTTTTATAATGATTTGCCGAATCTTATTGCCGCAGGAATCAACGATAATGCGATAAGGTCACAGTGGGACTGCATTGTAAAGAATCAAAACGAAAAGATAATGGCTTACGGCAAAGCTAACGGATTTAGCTTGGGCACAACCGTAACGGCTATGCTGCTTACACAGACCAGATATTATCTGCTGAATGTTGGCGACAGCAGAGCATATGAAATATATGATTCTACAGTACAGCTTACAGAGGATCAGACTGTTGTAGCGCAGGAATTGAAATACGGCAGAATAACGTACGAGCAGTCGCTGACCGACCCGCGCGGTAGCGTGCTTTTACAGTGCGTCGGTGCATCTCAGATAGTAATGCCGGATATGTTTTACGGTGAAACTAAGCCGAACGCAGTTTATTTGCTTTGCTCTGACGGATTCAGACACGTAATATCAAACGATGAAATTTACCAGTGCTTCAACAGCAATATATGCACTGATGAGGGCGTTATGAAAAATAATGCGGACTATATGATAGACGTGGTTAAGCAGAGAAACGAAAAGGATAATATAACAGTAGGTCTTATAAGAACATATTAAATTGAGGGGGAAAACCAATGCTTGAAATAGGTACTCTTGTAGACGGCAAATACAGAATACTTGATGTGGTCGGACAAGGCGGAATGAGCGTTGTATATCTCGCTCGTAATGAACGTGCCAATAAATCGTGGGCAATAAAGGAAGTTCGTAAGACAGGTACGGAAAACTTGGAGGTTAAGCAAAACAGCCTTATAGCTGAAACGGAAATGCTTAAAAAGCTTTCTCACCCGTACTTGCCTGCAATCGTTGACGTTATTGAAACAGAGGATACCTACCTCGTAGTTATGGACTACATAGAAGGTACGGACTTAAGTAAAGTATTAAAGGAAAACGGAGCGCAGGATCAGGAAAAAGTCATCGAATGGGCGAAAGAGCTGTGCGATGTTTTGGGATATTTACATACACGTAATCCCCCTATTATTTATAGAGATTTAAAGCCGGCTAACATAATGTTAAAGCCTGACGGAAAAATCACGCTTATAGATTTCGGTACAGCAAGAGAAATCAAAGTAAAGGACGCCGCTGACACGGTCAGCCTTGGAACAAGAGGTTATGCCGCACCTGAGCAGTTTGGTGCTAATGCAAAGACGGATGCAAGAACGGATATATATTGCCTTGGCGCAACGATATATCACCTTGTTACAAATCACAACCCGTCAACAGAACCTTACGTAATGGAGCCTATAAGGCAGAGAATACCAAACTTATCGGGCGGTCTTGAAAAGATAATATTAAAATGCACACAACCCCGTCCTCAGGACAGATATCAATCATGCGCAGAGCTGATGTATGCGCTTGAACACTATGAAAAAGAGGACGAGTCACATAGAAAGAAACAAATAAGAAAGCTTGGCGTATTTATTGCGTCAATAGTAATGACTTTTATATGCTTAGCGGTAACCGTTTTCGGCTACAATGCCGCCGAAAATGTAAAGACATCAAACTATGACCTTCAGATTGGTGAAGCTGAAAATCTGGCGAACGACAGACAGAACAGAATTAAGGCGTATCAATCTGCCATGGTAATTGATCCTACAAGAACAGAAGCTTATACCGGTATGATAGACCTTTTCCTCAGTGATGAGTCAGATGACCCCAACATCAGCGGTAAGCTTGAAAGCATACCAAAGGCAAACGAAAGTGCCAGTGAGGCAGGATACATCACACAGTTAAAGGTTGGTCTTGATAATATGGACTCCAACAATAACTCTCAGGGAACCGTTATGGTACTTGACCAGTTAAAAACCGTTCCTGAGAATTATGCAGAGGTGTGCTATAAAATAGGCATGGCATACTGGTATGAGTATACTACGGAGGACGCAAGAAAAACAGAGGCAATAAGCTGGTTTGACGAGGTTGTAACTTACGGCAACGATACTGAGAAGAGCAGGTATAATAAGGAGCTTGCCGAGATTTACAGGGACATAGGTACTTGTAAAAAGACAATTAAGGATACAAGCCGACTTGTTGAAAAAACGAACGGTTACGAAGATTTGTGGAATGAAATAAGTAAATTGGTTGAAACCAGCAGAACAATGACAGACGACGAAGCGAAAATACTGGCATGGGAAGAGATAGTTTACGAGATACAGTATGAGCTTAGAGAGTTCAGAGCGCGTCTTTCTAAATCAAAAGAAGAGTTGGAGGGTATAATTACCGACATAAGCGACTCTCTTGATTCGTTTGTTTCTCTGTATCCTGAAATAGATGAGAGAAAAACAGATTTGATGAAAGAAATAAACATTGCATTAGACAAAATAGAAGCAGATAAAGAAAGCGGCACATCGGCTCCCGATACAGAGTCGTAAAAACTCACAAGAAAAAAATATATTCAGAGGGGGCTAAAAGCTTGTCATATGACGCATATCGAATCGTATTTTATGTAGGTTTATCCCTGACAATACTGTTCTTTTTGGTAACAATATTACTGTTCTTCCTGTTGAAGATAAGAGAAGTAATAGGTGATATTACCGGACGAACCGCACGTAATGCGATTAAGGAGATAAGAGGAAGCAGTGAAACAACCGGTATTTCAACCAATGTTTCCGATAAAAAGCACAAAAAGAATAAAAAGAAAGCAACAAATGCTCATAAGGAGAAATACAAGCCTCAGCAGGCTCAGTCTGTGATGATGTCAGGCGAGGAAACGTCTGTACTCGGAGATCCTACGGGAAGCGAAACCGCTGTTCTTGCTGAACCGGCGGCATTGCCGTCAGGTCAGGAAACAGCCGTACTTACAACGGTAGCTCCTACACAACCGGCTCCTGTAGTGCAACCGGTTGCAGCACAGCCGGCATCGTCACCGGTTTCCGTAACACCACCGGCATCGGTAGCTATGCCAAAGCCTGCTGTAAACGTTCAGCCTGCAGTAGATGTTAAGGCAGAGACGGAAGCTAAAGCGAGAGCGGCGGCAGAGGCTAAGGCGGCAGCCAGAGCAGAGGCAGAGGCAAAGGCAAGAGCAGCGGCGGAAGCTAAAGCGGCGGCTAAGGCTGAAGCAGAGGAAAGAGCCAGAGTAGCGGCAGAGGCTAAAGCAGCTGCCAAAGAAGAGGCGAAGAGAGAAAAGCTTGCAAAGAAGGAAGAAAAGAAACACGCAAAAGAGGCGGCGAGCAATTATGTGCCTACAGTGCCTGCACCTTCATATGCTCCTTCCGCAATGGAGGGCGGTCAAACATCTGAGTTGACAGATATGGCTCCGCCTGTTCAAATGCAATTTGATAATCCTGTGATGAATACTAACAGCTTTACGCCATATGCTATATTCGAGGTCGAATATGATATGACTTTGGCTGAGTCGGCCGAGATTATACCGTAAGGAGGAACAAACAGTTTATGAGCAGTAAAAAAGATAAGGTGCTGTTTGCGTTGACGTTAATATTTCTTGCCATATCTTCATTCTCACTTTTAGGTGTAGCCGAGGGCTCGTTTGATGAAGCATACGGAAGCAAATCGGTAGCAATAGCGGTTGCCGCAGCTTTTTGGATAGGACTAATATTAGGATATATATTCCTTATTATTCTTAACTCAAACAGAAAAAAGGCTCGCAAAAAGCCCTCCGGAAGAAATAAGGCAGATAACTCCCGTTGCGGTGCAATTAGATTTTTCAGTAATTCCGCAGGAATTATTGCAGACAGTATCATGATAATTTCGCTGATAGTATTCGTTATATTCAGAATGTTGGACGACGTCAGCGTATATTTGGATTTGACGGTTATAGCCGTTTTGGTATACTCTGTTCATTTACACGGAATATTTAACGGATGTAATTTTGTGTTCGTAACATCGTCAGAACCGGTTAAAAAGCTTGAAATGCAGGATAAAAAGGTTGATAGACCCAAACCTGACAAGCCTGAACCGCCCAAGACTAACAGCTTATTTGACGATGATGAGAAAAAAGAAAGACCGGAAAGACGTGAAGGAGTAGCAATGCCGGAGATAAAGGAAAAACAGGAAAGACCCTTAAGACAGGATAGGCCCGAACAAAGACGCAACTCGGAGCCGAGATATAGAAGTGAACCGAGATACAGAGCGGATAACAGGGAAAAAACCGAACAACGCTACAGGCAAAACAGATCGGACAGACCGGAGAATAAAAACTAAACTTCTCCGAAAAGATAAATGCGGACAAACTAAAAAAGGGAAAGGATGATAATGATGCTGACCAATAGGAACAATAATTTCTTTAAGAGCTTATCGGTAATATTGGCGATAATGATAGTTGTTATATCAATACCGTTCAGTACAAGCGCTTCTGTACCGCCGGATATACAGCAGGTCATTTCTGCACGTGCGGCAGCCAATGATTACGATACCGAAAGCGTCACAAGAATTTATATTGGCGCATATGACTCGATTAGCTGGGGAGAGTTAGAAATACGTGCCCTTAATGAGGACGATTATGACAATTACCCCGGTACAACGACAAACGCTGTGGATATGGGTACAGTGCTTACGTTAAATAAGGTTATGCGTGCCGATGATGAGGACGAACCGGTAACTATGACCGTAAGCGGAAATATAATAAGCGAAGTATACTATGTAGATGTGCCTAAGACAATGAAAGGTATATTTGCTACTTCGGTAACACAGCGTGACCAAGGCTATGACTTTAAATCTAAGTCTACAAATGATTTGGAGAACGGCGCATTCTATTATCTTTCAGAAGTTGTAGATAATGATAATACTGTTAATGCGTTCACTAAGGTTGATAAGCCGAACTTAAGCAGCTTTGCGATTAATCCAAGCTCAAGAACAAACTTCTGTTTAGAGGATGAGATACCGTTTGCGCTGAGCAGAGATGCTGTTATCAGCCCGATAAACAATGATTTTATCTATAAATTCCTGTATTGCAAGGTTGGCGACTCAACATATACCGAGATTAAGCAGACAGAGGTTGAAAATGCTCCTTACTGGAAGGTTAAAGACGGGAAAGAATACCTTGTTACAACAGGTTTGGATGTAGGCTCCAACTATGATTTGGTAATGGAAATAACAGACGGTTATGTAAAGCAGAGAACCGCACCTGTTCGTATACATATTGACCCGAAGGGTGAGCTTTCAATAGCAGTTGCAACAGGAGAAAGCTCTAATGTATATTCCAATAACAATGTTTGGTACTACGGCTCAAGCGCACAGATAAGCGTAAAGGCCAGTGAGATTGCCAAAGTTGCATATGTTCAGGATCCGACAGATGATGATATGAATCAGATAAATCTGACGGACAATAATTGGTCTGCACATATGGTGACGCTGGATGAAAACGGCGACGGTGTAATAACCGTTCCGGCAACAACTCCTGCGGCGCAGTATACGCCCACCAAGGTTGTAGTAAGAGGCTACAACGCAACAGATGATATAATCCAAGAAAAGCAAATAGAGCTTGTATGCGATACCAAAGCTCCTTCAATCGGTGATGCAAACCTCATAACAAATGATGCCACAGATTGGAAGCAGGCAAAGCAGGTACAGTATGTTGTTGAGGATACCGAGGATGATATGCTCGGCAGCGGCCTTGTAACAACAAACGAAAAGTTCTATCTTGAAAATACAACAACTACACATACATTTACGGCATCAAATTTGTCACCTTCAGGTACAGGCAGAAGCGCAACAGCCGTGTTTGAGGTAAATGAATCCGGTACTTACGTACTCCATTGCGAGGATAATCTCGGTAACAGCAGTACATCGGATCCGTTTGTAATAGGCTACATAGACGCAGTTGCCCCCGGACTTACCGTGACCGAGAGAACAGAAAACACATGGACTAACAGCTATGATGTGACATTTGAGGTAAACAATAATGTAACGGATGGATCAATAGCTGACGGTGCAAGTGCGATTGTAGGCGTTTCTTATGAATATCTCGGAGTAGACGGTACGGAAACGGAAACAACAAATGTTGCATTAAGTGCGTCAGACCGTACATTTAACGTAACAAAGGTTGGCGTTTATAAGATAACCGTAACCGATGAAGCTGGAAATAAGGCGGAGCAGACAATCGATCTTAAATATATAGACAGCGAAGCACCGAGCGGAAAGCTTACTGTAAACGGTGAAGAGGGCGACAAGATATTTAAAGACCCAAGCGAAACCGCCGTTACGGTAAGTGCTGAGGATTTGACCGACGGTACAGCACCTGAGGGAACTGTGGACGGTAAAAAGCCCAGCGAAATAAAAGAGATAAAGTATTATATAGATTATGACCCTACAGCAACTCTTGGCTATGGCGAAGTAACTGCTGGTCTTGAAGGAGATGCTACAACTGAGGTTGACGGAAGAGAGATGCCGGTACACGGTACAATAAGTGCCGCGGCAATCTCCGAAGGCAAGGCAGACCTGTTTACTATATCACAAAAAGTAAATACAAAGTTTGTAGTTTACGCTGTAATTACCGATAATGCAGGAAACTCTACGCTTGTAAACTCCAGCAAGGTGATTATAGACAGTACCCCTCCTGTAATTGACGCAACCATATTAAAGAAGGTTGATGAAGCATATACAGACGATTTGGTTACAGGAAATACCGCAACTCAGACAGGTACATGGAATGTAGGCTGGTTTAACGGCAATGCCTTTGTAAAAATCAACGGCATAACAGATTCCGGCTCCGGACTGAATGAAAGCACCGTTAAGTTTGAAATCAGCGGCACACAGTATCCTGCTTCAAAAGATGGTGACGCATGGGCATTGTACGGCAGACTTGTATCAGGCAAATATGATGTTAAGGTCATAGCGCAGGATAATGCCGGCAATGAAGGTACATATACAATACCAAACGTACAAATAGATATTGACAGCGTAAGTGTAACAGTTAACTCAGAAAATCTTGGCGAAACTGCAAACGGCTTTGAGCAAGTCAATGAAGGTACACTTACAGTAACAGTTACAACAGGTGTGTCCGGAGTTAATGCGTCGTCCGTAAAGGTGTACACGGTTGATGATGATGGAAACGAAACAGAGACAACGCTGACATATACATCAGACCCCGAATCAACCAGGCAGTCTGAGATCAGACATTATAACATTGCAGATAATGGTACATATCTGTTTAAAGCAGCAAACAAAGCAGGAGTTGAAGCTGAATCTACCCCTTATTTGGTAGATAATATTTCAGAATATCATGCAGGTATTGCTGACAAGGTAACGGAAATCTACTATGGCAAGGCAAAATCAGACCACAGCGGAATAGATATAGAAAATCAAAACGATGCTGTGGTTTATGACAATGACTGGACAGATAAAGATCTTGTAATGAGATTTGAACTGAAAAATGTAAAATTTACTGACACGGGTACATCAGGTAATGGAATTTTTAAGAAAACATATAAGTATGCTTATAAGCTTGTATACAGAACCGCAGAAACAACAACAGGCTTTATAGATAACTGGCGTACGCTCGAAACGTACACCGTAAATAAATCTGGCCGCTATAATTATTTGAGATGTTATTCACTGGATGATATGACATTCCCAGGTGGAACTGTACTGACCGACAGAGACGGTGAATTTTATATCCAATTTGCTATTCACAGATATAGAAAAAAAGTGGGTGATCCGGATAGCAGTTATAAATATGTTGGTCCTCAAACTCCGTCAGAGGAAAAAATTGATAGCTTCAAAATCAAGATAGACAAAACCGCACCGACGGTTAAAAAACCGTCTGTACAGCCTAATATTACAGCAAGAATTATTAATATAATTACATTGGGCTTTGTTTCGATTGATGATGTTGAAGTAACCTTTAAGGCTACTGACGCACATTCCGGCGTAAAGAAATTCCTCTATTCATATTCAAAGGACGGAGAGCCGGAGAGAAAATATGAGGTTAATGCAACTTCAGACGGAACGACAAGCGGCTATGAGGCAACAGTTACCATACAAAAGGACTATATAGGTAAGCTGACCGTAAATGCGGTTGATAACGTTGGAAACCAGAGCAGTGACAATAAAGCGGAATACCTGCTTATTGACAGCAATCCGCCGGCTGTACCGAGTGTGGCGGCAGTATCTAACGGAAACCCGATTACATCGGGAACACTTACAGACAGTGACATAACATTTAATCTGTCACAGACAGCGGAGTCGATTTCCGGTATTGAGGGCTTCTATGTAAGCGAAACGAATAATTCTGCCGATGCGGTGAGAATAGCGACTACCGACGCTGACAAGGACACTATATCGGCAAGCCTGACTTATAATGATGTTGTGGAAAATATTACAATAGCCACGTGCAAGACCGCAACATATGACAGCATGAATTATGACACCAACAAGACGATTTACTTCTTTACAAAGTCAAATGCCGGAATGTTCAGCTCGGCGGTTCCGTTTACCGTAAACATTGATAAGACCAAACCTCAGGTAACCAAATTTGAGTTTGGCACAGATGAAGCAAATACGGTTGAAAGCAACGAATACGGCTGGTTCTTTAAGCAGGCAACAACGGTAAAGGTTTATGCAACGGATGATTTCTCGGATAATACAAGACCGACAGGATGCGGCGTTGCAACCATTACTGTTTGGACAGTTGATAAAGAAGGAGTAGAAACTCAGCTTGGCGATTTAACGCCCGATGCGAACGGATGTGTAAGCGTTACAATTTCTCCTGATTTTAAGGGTAACATCTACGCAAAGGCAACCGATGCCGCCGGCAATGTATCAGATACTAAGCATCCGTACGGAGCTATTGCGGAATCGCCTGCAAAGCACTCTTCGGAAAATCATATAGCATTTACCAAGTCCGGTGCCGACGCTGCGGACGGTGAGTTCTCGAATGGCGATATCAACCTTACAGTCGACGTTATGGATAGCTATTCAGGTATAAAGAATCTGGATTGGGAGATAAAGGTTGACGGTGCAATCAAGGGCAAGGGCAGTGCATCTGTAGATGCTCTCAGCGGAAATATTACAAGCACTAACGACAGCAGTAACGATACAAACTATAATACAGGCGATTGGACTTGTCCTTCTGATGGCGAAAAGGACATTAACCTTATTAAGAAGCTGACAAGAACATTTAAGCTTGATTACGACAGCAATGACATAGTTGTTACCGTAAATATGACAGACAACGCAGGCAATACATCGACAAAGACATATACTGTCAACATTGATAAGACTTCACCTGTAATTGTGGTATATTATGATAACAACGATGCGCATAACGAAAAATACTTTAATGCGGACAGAACAATAACAGTTGAAATTCAGGAAAATAACTTTGATGATACGCTTGCGAGCGCAGTAGTGCTGGATATCACAAAGGACGGACAGGAGTACAGACCTGCTACCGGATTTACAAAGAATGATGCAACAGGTTATTATACATGGACGCAAAGACTTGATGACGGTAATTACAATATTACTAAGATTGAATGTACTGATAAAGCGGGCAACCCGAGTACAACTACTTTTGATAACAGCGTTGTAAAAGCACCGTATATCTTTGTAATTGATAAAACAAGCCCGGTAGTTACCATAACATATGATAACAACACGCATGATAACGGATACTTTAAGGCAAACAGAACAGTTACCGTTAAGGTAGATGACTATGCAATAAATCCGGCTGATATTGACATAGCGGTAACGCAGGACGGCAGTGCTTCTTCAATAAATCTTTCGTCACTTGCAATAGCCGATGCTGCTTCAATATCAACAATAGGAAGCTCACAGTGGCAATATACATTCAGTGAAGACGCTATCTATACCTTTAACGTAAACAGTGTGAAGGATAAGGCAGGCAATGCTGCTACAATAAGCTACGGAAGCAATGCCGTTCCCACAAGCTTTACGCTGGACAAGACAGCGCCGAGAGTAAACGTTAAGTATACCGACAACGCCGCTCTCCAAACACCAAATTACTACAAGAGCTACAGAACAGCCGAAATTACGATTTTTGAGAAGAACTTTGATGCTACAAGAATAGATACTTCTGCTATAACAGCAAGAGATTTGCTTGGACAGACATCATCCTACACAACATATCTTAATTATCTTGCAACTCAGTTAAAAGATGAGAATAACTGGACAATAAACGGTGATGCACGTACACAGCAGATAAGAATAGGTCAGGATTCCGACGCCAACCTTATAAATGCAATATTTACATTCGGCTTGACAGTAACCGATAAGGCAGGCAATAAGAATACGGATATCGACAGATCCTCTGAAAGCGGAAATTATATTGGCGGCGTACTGTACAGCCCGTCAAACTCCGGTGCGGCTTCGGTCAACACTGAGTTTGTTATAGACGGTCAGCCACCTGAAAACCTGAAAATAGAGATAACCGACGATATAGTGACCAAGGTCTTAAATGTTATAACAGGCGGTTTGTTCTTCAACAAAACGATAAAAGTAACACTTATAGCCGATGACGGACTTTCCGGCGTAGCAAGCTTTGTTTATACATTGGACTACGACCAGGTTGAGGGAAGCTCTGTTACAGGCAGCGGCAGAAACGAAATAACCATTAACAGCGGTATTGAGTATGACGGCAATACAGCAAAGGCAAGCTTTAACATTGAACCTCAGTACAGAGGCAAGATAAGCTTTAAGGCTATTGACCGTGCAGCCGCAGAAAGCACAACATACAAGCCGAGCAACGTAATCGTTGTAGATAACGTTGCACCGAAGATAGAAGTAAGCTATAACAATAACAATAAGTATGAAAGTGCCGCTGACGGACTTACATACTACGGCGATTTCAGAACGCTTACTGTAAAGGTTAGAGAAACAAACTTCTATCCCGAAGACATCAAGATGTCTATAGACCGTGTTGACGACAGCTCAAAGAGCATTGAATCCGTAACACTCGGCTTTAGCGCAGATAATTCCGGCAGCACACCTGTTTATACTGCCACATATCCGTTCAATGAAGACGGCCATTATAAGGTCAAGATTACATATAACGACAGATCCGGCAATGCTGCGGGCATTATTAAGACCGTCGGCGGAATTACGGAAACCGATTTCGGCGCAACATATCTGGAAGAATATGTAATAGATACTACAGAACCGAGAGTTATAGTAACCGCCGTAAACAGTGACGGTACAACGTGTGACGGAGAGTACGAAGAATACGTCAAGGCTCATACGGTAACAGTAACGGTAACTGAAACTAACTTTGTTAATAAGGACGATTTTGCAATTAATATTACAGCAAAAGACCTTATCGGCAATGATATAACCGCCCCGACCCAATCCGGCTGGTCTAACACAGGCGTAAATGTATATACCAAGACAATTAACTTTAACGATGACGGTATATATACATTTAACATGAATTATACGGATCCGGCGGGTCATTCGGCAAACATTAAGTATGGCGACGGAACGGCATTTGAAGGCGAAGAATTCATAATTGACCGTGAAGCACCGGACAATATACAAATCAGTTATAACGACAGCGCATGGAGAAAAATAGTCAATGTACTAACCGCCGGATTGTTCTTTGGCGATACGGTAACCGTAAAAGTTAGACTTGATGAAAAGGTATCGGGCGTTGACAAGATAGAATACATATGCGATGTAGCCGATGGCGTAAGCTCGGTAAACAGAGCGACAAGCGGAGTGATTACAGGCTCTGACATAACAAAGCTTGATTACTCTACCGACGACAGCTTAAAGTACACCTATGAGGTATCGTTTAATGTAAATCCTCAGTATAGAGGTAAAGTTAAGCTGAAGATTACCGATAAGGCAGGCAACACGACCAATGCATCAGACAGCGCAGACGCCAATGAGCTTATCGTGGACAGCTTGTCACCGACATGGGGACGTGTATCGTATAACTATCAGGGTAATTACAAGAAATCAGACAATGTATCCAGACTTTACTTCAACAGGCAGATAACTGGTGCTTTGTCAATAACTGAAGCTAACTTCGATAAGAATAAGAAGCTTAACGTCAGCATAACAAGAAACGGAAGCACATACGATGCAAGCAAGCTTGAAATAACATGGGATGAAAGCCCTGACGCAAACGATAAGTGGAATGCAACATTTAAGCTTAACACTACGGAAAACGGCGAGTACATAATCAAGCTTAATTATACCGATGTTGCCGGAAATGCTGTTGAAACATTTACGTCAACTCCGCTCGTTATTGATACAGTAAACCCGAAGTTTGAGGTTGCTTACGATAACAACGACGCTAAGAACGGCATCTACTTCCCGAGAATGAGAACTGCTACGTTAAAGATAACGGAAGAAAACATAAAGACGGACGACATATCCATTACCATTACCGAAGAGAACGCTTCCGGCAATAAGTCGGTTAAAAAGCCTAATCTTGAATGGAAAACAGTAGGAAACACACATACTGCAACATTCCAGTTTAATTCTCAGATGCACTATGTAGTGGATATCAAGTGTAAAGACCTTGCAACAAATGAAATTGACATTCAGAGCGTTGAATTTGGTGAGTCTACAGCTCCTACGGAATTCTACGTTGACCGTGTAAAGCCTACCGGTACAATAACAGTAGGTAATTGGTCTGCCTCTGTAAACGGAACAGTTTGGGATAAGATTTTAAGCACGATTACATTTGGATTGTACACACGCAATGATGTTGCCGTAACAATTACAAGTGCCGACGACCTGAGCGGCGTAAACAATGTAGGATACATTATATCTGCTGTACCGCTTACTGAAAGTCAGCTTAGAAGCAGAACAGACTGGACGACGGTTAAATCCGGAACAGACAGCTTTAATCTCGGCCAGAACAAACAGTTTATAGTTTATACAAAGATTACCGACCGTGCCGAGAACGTTCAGTACATCAGCTCAGACGGTATCATAATAGACCAGACTAATCCGAGAATCGACGGTGTTGAGCCGATAGCCGAGATAAGTCTGAATGCTGCTTCTGATACACCTGAGTATGATACAAACGGAAATATGCTGTTTAACGGCAATGTGGCTCTGGACGTAAAGGTAACAGATGACTTTACAAACGTTGACGGTGTTGAGGTATATTCAGGTCTTAACAGTGTTACATATCAGGTTATAAGCAATGGTGTTGAAACTCAATCCGGCTCGCTCAACGGCGCTGTGGATAAGGTAGTCAATCCGACAACAGGCTTGACATATTCACAGACAGATACCGTTACCATAAGCGCAGACAGAAACAACACAAACGATATTCAGCTTATAGTAACTGCTGTGGATAATGTAGGCAACAGAACAGTTGAAACCCAGAAGTTTATCATAGATACTACACCTCCGCAAATAGCGGTAAGCTATGATAACAACAGTCCGGATACAATGGGCGCATTCTATAAGGACGCACGTACTGCTACAGTAACAATAACCGAGAGAAACTTCAATGCAAGCAAGGTTGCCAAGAGTATAACTCATGTTGGCGGAACTGAACCGAACTTCAGCGAATGGACAACCATAGAGGGTGCTACACCGGATGATACAAGGCACGTAGCTACACTTGTTTATTCAGCTGACGGTGACTATAAGTTTGATATCACTTATACTGACGAAGCCGGTAACAAAGCAGGCGTAGTTGACTACGGTGCTTCCGTCAACCCGACAGAGTTCACAATCGACAGAACCTTGCCGACAATCAGTATAGTGTATGATAATAATAATGCACAAAACGGCAAGTACTATAGCTCCGCCAGAACAGCGACCATTAGTATTTCAGAGCATAACTTTGAAGCCTCAAGAGTGGTTATCAAGGGTACAGCCAACGATGACGGTACCATAAAGGCATTCCCGAAGGAAACAAGCTGGACGGCATCCGGAGCAGATGTACACTCGGCATCTATAACATTTACAGACGATGCGGAATACATCTTTACGGTTGATTATGTGGATAAGGCAGGCAATGCCGCACGTACATCCAGCCAGCAGGATTTCTTCATTGATAACATCAACCCGACAATTACCGTAAGTGATGTTGAAGATGAACACGCATACGGTTACGGCTCAACTGTAGCGCCTACCATCACGTTCTATGATAAGAACTTTGATACAAGCAAGGTAAGAGTAACCTTAATTGGCGCAAAGAGAGGCAATGTTGATTTTAAGGCATCAAACGTACAGATTAACAACGGCGTACAGGTTATATTTGATGATATAGAATCAATACGTAACAATGATGATATCTATACGCTCAGTGCAACAGTTACAGATTTGTCGGGAAGATCTTACACACTTAAACCGATAAAATTCTCTGTAAACAGATTCGGTTCAACATACGAAATAGAGGATAACACCAAGAGACTGGTTGAAACATACTATGTACAAAGTGTTGATGAAGACGTTATAGTTATAGAAACAAACGTTGACGCTATTACAAATTATGAAATCCTGTTAAGTATAAACGGCAACCAGGCTGAAGCCCTTGTAGAGGATAGGGACTTTACAGTTAAAACGGAAACAGACGGCGATAAGTGGACCAAGTACACATACATAATCGACAAGTCGCTGTTTGCACATGACGCTACTTATGATATCGTACTTAAATCTACCGACGGTGCAGATAACAATGCGTACAGTGACCTTACCGACGCAAACCTGAAGTTTGTTGTTGATAATGTTGACCCGACCGTTGCTATATCCGGTATAACCGATAACGGCAGATACAGAGTTGAATCGCAGACCGTAAGAGTTCTGGTATCCGATGATAACTTACTGAGTGAATTGACGATAATCGTTAATGGCGGAGAGCCGCAAACATGGACAGACGAAGAGCTTGCAGATATGGATTATACAGTAGTATTTGCACTCGACAGCAGCAACGACGAGCAGCAGGTACAGATTATTTGTACTGACGCCGCAGGCAACGTTGTTGACCGTACCATCGGCGGAATAATCGTAAGTACAAGCACATTCGTACAGGTATGGAACAATGCTTACATATTCTACGGTGCAATCGGAGTTCTTGGATTCGTAATTCTTACATCGCTTATCATAATTCTTGTTAAGCGCAGGAAGAAAGACGATGAGGAAGACACAATAGATATAGGCTGACAGACAAAGCTCAGCCGCTGAGCGGAAACGCTTAGTGTAAAACAGCAAACGAGGTTTGTCCTTTCCTAAATAAAAACTCCCCCTTTGTGTGTAACAGCACAAGGGGGGAGTTTTTATGGTGATTAAAATTGTAATGCTATATTTGGTGATTTGATAAATACAACAGCAGATAAAACGGCAAAACAACAATCGGACAACTCCTAAAAGGACTGCCCGATTGCTGTTGTGATAGAGTGTATTACTGGTATTGCTCCGATTGCGGCACGTCTTAAGCTTATTGATATATAGACCGCCGTATTCTCGAAGCGCCTTATTGTCGATGGAGAGTTATACTAAGTATTAATACTAATTACAGATAGAAAGCGAACAGAGATTTACAATTTTTAATTAGTGGTTAGTATTAAACCACTGAGGCTGCTTCTTTTTATCAGGTGCTACTGTAAGATTAAGTATTCTGCTGAGTTGCAGAGTAAAGTTGTTAAGTGGATTATACTAATTCTCAAAAAACACATTAACATCTGTTATGTAAAATACCGCATAACTTCGTTGTCGTCCTCGGAATACGTCAGTATTCCTGCGTCCTCCGCCTCGCTTAGCATAATTTTCCGATAACACCTGTTTAAACCGTATTAATGATAATTAGTATATTAACTCATAAAATTCGGTAAATCGCTAACACGGAAGCAACTGTGTATGCAAGTGCTTCTCTCTGTCACAGTATATATTATACATTGTGGCAAAATAAAAAACCATGCCGTAAAATGAAAATTTATTTTTTCATTTTACGGCAAGTGAATAATAATTATTTATAAATTTAAATAAACTTATACACTTGATTTTTGCTTCATTCTGCCCTCATGGTCTGTAATATACTCGCCCGTCAGCAGTATTTCAGAGATAGGCACGATTTTATAACCCTGTGCAATTATACCTTCAATAATCATCGGCAAAGCCTCCGGAGTGTTTTTTGCACCGTTATGCATAAGAACGATACTGCCGTTTTGTATTTTTGAAAGCACACGTTTAGTCATATCCCGAGGTGTTGGGTCTTTCCAGTCAAGGCTGTCAACGTCCCATTGTACACAGTACATTTTTGCGTCATCTCGCACCGCCTTGACTACTTCATTATTATAATCTCCGTACGGCGGACGAAACAGTGTAGGTTCTTTGCCGGTTATCTCCTTTATCTTACTGTTACAGCCTTGTATTTCCTCCAACATTTTTGAGTGTGAAAGCTGTGACATCTGTGGGTGTGTGCTTGAGTGATTGCCTACGTCGTGTCCCGCATCGGCTATTGCCTTTACGGACTCCGGGTATTTTTCCACCCATTGCCCAACAAGGAAGAACGTACTTTTTACATTATACCTTGCCAGTATGTCGAGCAAAGTTTGAGTTTGTTCGTTTCCCCATGCGGCGTCAAAGGATATGCTGACAACCTTGTCTTGCCTGTCAACACAATAAATAGGGATTTCCCTCTGTGTGGCAGATGCCTCAACAGCATCGGATATTGAGCTTACTGAGATAAATACTGCCAGAATAAATGCCGCAACGGATATACCGAAGCCTATCAATTTCTTTTTGGTTACAACTAAAAGTCTCATACAAAAACAGTTCCTTTCATAGTTTCCAACCTTATATTAGTTTATTTTCTACCGTCCATGCTGTGGATATTTAAGCGGATTTTAAATATACGATTGGTATAAACAATAATGAGTATTACAAAAATTGATTAAAAAATCCTGCTTAAGCCGGCATAACGGTATTACATATAAGATTATATGCAATACGGACTTGGAATATAGCCTTAATGTAGTGTATAAAAGCAATTTTTTATATTGACGTCTATTGAGAATAAACAGAGGTTTACAGTTGCTCAGCATTGCGTAATAGACACTAAAGCTGATTGACTTTAAAAAGATTAAAGGATAGAAAAGATTACAAACTATTACAAATGCTTGAATTTTTGTAGCTTTTCTTGTGATTTCCCTTCTTTTGGTGTATAATAATTTATAATGGCGTTTTATGTGAAAAAGCCAATACAAATATAGATTTTAAGAGGTGGATTTATGCCATCGGTTATTTCTCATGATTTACTTGCTAAGCAGGTATATGATAATATTGACAGCCAAAATATAGATAAATCCCGATTTTTGCTCGGTGCTTTGGGTCCTGACTTTTTTTATGCGTCTAAGGTACGCAACAAAAAGGACATTACAAGGTTAGGTTCGCTCTATCATCACTCTAATGCGGACAAGGCGTTAAAGACTTTTGTGGAAGTCGCTCAATCTATAGATAACGATGCATATTCCTTTGCAATGGGATTTTTAACGCATTATGCGCTTGACAGCACAGCGCACCCGTTTGTGCTTGCTGCAGTTGATGAGATGCTGCCGGATTGCCGGCGTGCTACAGAAAAAACATTGCACGATAAGATAGAAATAAACCTTGATGTTATTATACTTAGAGAAAAAACAGGAAAAATTCCTTCAGAGGTACAGCTCAAGGAGATGATACCCGCAAAAGGAGAAACGCTTAATTCTATAGCCGAGCTGTGGAGCAAGGCTTCCGAAAAGCTTTTTGACTTTGATGTAAGCGAAGATGAAATCATAGGCGCATATGCCGATTTTAGAAAATTTTTAAACAGATATCAGGATAATACCGGCATAAAAAGACCGTTTTACAGACGCATGGAGGCACTGCGCAATATGCCGCCAGTTCATTCTTCACGCATACGGAGTATACTTGAAGACGATGACTATGATTATTCAAACATATCAAAGAATATGTGGACGCACAATGGCATACAAAGCAACGCAACCTTCTTTGAACTGTTTGAAAGTGCGGCTCAGTTGAGCGAAAAGCTCATAGCTTGCGCAATGAATAATGAGCCGATGACGGCTTTGATTGACGGAAAAGGTTTTATTTGATATATAGCGGAAAGGAAGTATAGATATGAATACGATAGCAAGTTTTACGGTAAATCATGACAAGCTTGAGCCGGGATTGTATTTGTCGCGTGTGGACGGCGATATAAAAACATTTGACCTGAGAACGGTAAAGCCCAATACGCCGCCTTTTATGGAAAATTCGGTTATACATACGTTTGAACATCTGTTTGCCACCATTGCCCGCAATAGCGATTACAGTGATAAGGTTATTTACTTTGGCCCTATGGGATGCAGAACGGGCTTTTATTTTCTTGTGCGTGATATGGATAACGCTACGGCAATATCGTTTATCAAAGAAATTGTTAAACAAATTGCCGAGTGGAGGGACAGTATCCCGGGTTCTACAAAGATAGAATGCGGAAATTATTTAGAGCACGACCTTGACGGCGCAAAAGAACTCGCTAATAATTATTACAACATTATTACAAATTGGACATCAAGAGATATACACTACGCACAATAAGTAAGGTTAAGTTAATACGATAATTTGTAGAATACGCATAATAAATGCAAACAATACGTTAAAAAGGTTTACAACTTTGTAACTAATTGCTATAATAATGATGTAGTTGTATATAAACTGCATCCGATTACGTCTGCCTGCGTTCTATACCATTTAATGTCTTTTTTAGGTTTTTGTTGCCTCTTGGTATAAATGGATGTATACGCAAAAGTTATCCAATCGAGCAAAAGGCGGTTATGTGCAAAGCGGAAAAGAGATGTTGAGAAATAAATTTGTAGAGATAAACCGGGTTTTATCGGTTTTTAAATTGTTTGATGATAGAGAGTATTATGGTTTAGCGACAAAGGTTTTGCCGATTGTACCGGCTGAACAGGCTTTGATTGAGTTGATTGTTAAAAAAACGGAGGTGTTTATTTGAGTAAAAAAAGCAACGGCAGTAAAAAGAAAGACACTCATTATGACAGCTCATCTATGAGATATTACATACCCAGAGGTTCGTATTTATCTAAAGTTACGGGATTTATCGCCCTGTTGGCATTTATCATACATTTTATAATTGAAGTAATTTACAGGCTGATTGAAAAAGGGCTTGTAAAGGTTATTTTGTTTACCGCGCACAGTGTAAAAAACGGTGCTTTTGCATTATGCAGAGGTGTTGCCCGCATAGGTAAATTTATAGGCAGTACATTTATTGATTGCGTACACGGATTTACACGCAACTGCAATATTATACATGATGGGTTTTTTGCGTGCTTCTTAAGCTGTGACAGATTCAATGAGCGTGTTGGAGCGGCATGGCGTGAAAAGAAAAGTCTTGCTGTTCCTACGGCAATTAAGCTTACAAAAATAGGCATTTACAACAATCGCAGACGCATAGCTTCGGTTATGAATGTTATAATACCGATAATTGCCATAGGTATATTTGCACTTACTGTAAACTACTGGACAAATAAACAGTACGGACTTATTCTTACATATAATAATGAGCAAATAGCAACCATTGAGTATGAGTCCGAGTTTGAACAGGCATCCACAATGGTGTCGTCAAGGCTTATTCACAGCAATGCTGTGGAAACACTGAGAATAGTTCCAAAGTATACACTTACCGCTCTTGACGATGGCAAGTTTGTAAAGGCGCACGAGGTTTCGGACATCATTATTTCAAAGAGTACCGATTCCATTGTTTCGGCTGTGGGCTACTACGCTGACGGTGTGCTTATCGGTGCAATGGAAACCGAGGACGAGCTTAACGAGGTTGAAAAGGAGATAAAGGCCGAGGAGCTTAAAAAGTTTACCTCAAAAAGTTCTTACAGCAATATAAAAGCAGTATTTGCTCAAAAAATAGATAAGGTTGCCGGTTTATACCCCACGGCAACGGTGTACGATAAAAAGGTTATGGCTGAGATAATGAAGAAAAATCAGCCGATAAATACCTACTATACCACAGAAGAGGGCGATACGCTCGACGTAATTATCAGCAAAACTGGGGTTAACGAAAAGGTGTTAAACAGGCTGAATCCCGATATTAACTTTAATGAAACCCTGCTCGGCAATACAAAGGTAGTTACATCTTCGAGAATGGCAGAGCTGACGCTTCAAGTGACGGCCGATAAACAATATATGGAAGATATTCCGTATAAAACAATTACAAAATATGACGATACCGAACACGTAGATTATCTTGTGGTAACACAAAACGGCGAAAACGGCAGGCAGAGATGCGTTGATACGCTAACGTTTGAAAACGGCAAGCTTGTAAACACAAAGAAAAAATCAAGGACTGTTACAAAGAAATATACGCCAAAGATTCAGACGAAGGGTACAATAGAATACCTGTACGGCCACGCCTACGGTGAATTGATTTGGCCGTTGCCGTATACGCACAACATCACCAGCTACTTTGAGTGGCGCTGGGGCAGAATGCATAGAGGACTTGATATAGCCGACGCAGGCTGTTACGGTGCGGATATAGTTGCGGCTGACGGCGGCGTTGTGGAGGTTGCCGAGTATGTATGGGACTATGGTAATTACGTTATCATTTACCATAAGGACGGTATGAGAACGCTGTACGGGCATTGCAGTCAGCTTTATGTAAGCCCCGGTGAGGAAGTATACCAAGGTCAGGTAATAGCCGCCGTTGGCGAAACAGGCGAAGCATACGGCGCACATCTGCACTTTGAGGTACGTATAAACTACGGCGATAACCGTGTAGACCCGCTGGATTATCTATAATCCGGTTTGCTCGGCAAAAATTTCAGCCGACTGCTGTGTAAAGCTTTTACTGCGGCACATTCTGATTGCATATTTTGCACAATTAGACGGATTTGTTGATAGTCTGCCACCTGTATGTATAACGGCTTGTTCCGTATACATACAGGTGCTTTTTCGGTTTTAAAACGATTAAAAAACTGTGAGTTACAGACTATGCTGTGGCTCACAGTTTTTCTTTGAAAAATACTGTTTATAAATTGTTTATTTATCGGTGAATTTTAGCGGTTTGCCGACCGTTCATATAAAAATTAAATTATAATTGTTGCATTTTGAAAATACATACTGTATAATCTAATTAAAACATTATAATAAGCCAATTTCACCGATAAGGAGGAACTCTTATGAAAACATTACTCAAAAAACTGTTTGTCTGTGCCATGTGCATAATGATTATATCATCACCAGTAACGGTACTGGCAACAAGCACTGCAAAATACGCCAAAAGTTCTGATATTGTTTACGGCTCCGGCGGCACAATCACACGCGCGGAGTGGCTGCACGATCTTTCAATTGTTTTTGATATGACAGTTGAGTCGGACGCTGTGCCGGACAATTACTTTAGCGATTTGGCAGATTCGCACCCGTATTATAACGATATTTTGCTTACGGTTGAATTCGGCGTAATCGACGTAGAAGCGGGTGGAAACGTTTATCCTGATGCGCTTGTCACCCGTGATTTTGCGGTAACAACACTAAACTTCTGCCTTGGCTATCGGGGAAATGAAGACGATGTATACACATTTTTAGATGCCGATGACTGCTCCTCTCCGAT
>CADBRB010000088.1 GCA_902796955.1 uncultured Ruminococcus sp. | reverse complement strand
GCTTACGGTGTTGTAGTTTACCGTATCTGTAGGTGTAAATGTTGCCTTAAAGGTATTTGTACCTGCATTGCCAACGCTCTGGGTGCTGTTCGCCCATGACCAGCCGCTTGGAAGCGCAACGCTTGAAAGTGTATCTCCGTATGTGGCTGTAAGCCCGGTGGGGACAGTGTATGCAGGATTTGCTTTTCCTACGGTTACAGTTACGTCTACATTGCTTACGGTGTTGTAGTTTACCGTATCTGTAGGTGTAAATGTTGCCTTAAAGGTTTTTGTACCTACATTACCAACGCTTGTACTGCTGTCATCCCATGACCATGATCCATTACTTGCCAATGGTAATGCTACATTCGCCAGTGTTTGCCCATATGTAGCGGTTAAACCGCTCGGTACAGTGTATTCAGGGTTCTTTTTATTTATTGTCACCTTGGCAGTACCGGTCTTAGTTACGTAATCGGTTGCTGTAATCTGATAGTACACTGTATATGTACCTGCATTTGTATATGTTGGTGAAGACGTAAGGTTATATGTGCCTGACGTTGTGCCATACTTGACGGTTGCGCCATTGGAAGGAACCGTAACATTTACGCTGACGCCGTGTGCTTGACCGTCATAGGCTCCGGTATACTCGGTAACTGTACTGTTGATTAATCTTTCAACAATAATTTGAAAACTCCGAGTTGTTGCGCCAAACGTAATGGAGATAGTTTTTTGACCATAGCTATTTATCGTTATATTTGTTCCCGAAATAGTTAAAATATCATCTCCACCCTCATCTCTAACGCTATTCGCATCAGATGAAAAGTAATTTTGTAGCTCCAAAATAGCACGAGCTGTAGTACTATAGGGCAACGTAGTGCTTTGTACCAATGTCATTTTGTCAGAGTATTTCAAATCGACTACTTGGATTCTATAGCATTGCACCTCTTCCGCTTTTACCGCAATCGGCAAACTCGGAAACATTCCGACAAGCATTATCAGCGTAAGCATTAGACTTAATATAGCTTTTCCTGTTTTTTTCATAGACTTAATTCTCCCTTCATTTTCCACACGAAATGTACTGTTATGCGTTAAAATGTATCCTAATAGAGGATAGCACAAAAGCATTTATTTGTCAATTTTTTGTTAATAAAATTAATGTATGTAAATAATTGGAAAAAGGTCAAATTCTTAAACCCGGAAAAGAGATATTTATGAGATTATTCACAAGCATATTATCTGTGTGCAAATTAAAAATCACCCCAAACCACATTTCAGTGATTTGGGGTGAGTGATTATTATTTTTAGTTTACTGAGCTGATATTACTTAATCATGCTGGCAACTTCATCAGCAAAGTTATCCTGACGCTTTTCAAGTCCTTCGCCCTTTTCAAAGCGAACAAAGCTGACTATGGCAATGCTTCCGCCGAGCTCCTTAGCGGTATTGTCAGTGTATTGCTTAACGTTGATGTCGCTGTCCTTAACGAAGAGCTGGTCAACAAGGCAGTTCTCCTTATAATACTTGCCAAGCTTACCCATAACTATCTTATCGGCAATAGCGGCAGGCTTGCCCTCGTTGATTACCTGCTCTGTGAGTATCTTCTTCTCATGCTCCAATACATCTGCAGGAACAGAAGCCTTGTCAAGATAAAGCGGATTAGCTGCGGCAACCTGCATAGCTATATCCTTTGCATATACCTTAAATTCGTCCTTGGCGGCGATATCGTCTGTTGTATCAAACTTAACCATAACGCCGATTCTGCCTGCGGCATGGATATAGGTTGTAACAACACCCTCATAGCGTACAAAGCGGCGAATCTTGATGTTCTCGCCTATTGTAAGTATCTTCTCCTGAACAAGTGCCTCAACCGTCATGTCAAGTCCGCTTGCCTTGCAAGCCAAAAGTGCCTCAACGTCAGCAGGATTATTCTCCATAACCGTATCTGCACAGGTCTTTACAAAAGCCTGGAAATCAGCATTCTTAGCAACAAAGTCTGTTTCGGCATTAACCTCTATAACAACGCCTACATTACCTGCCTCGTTTACAGCAGCATAAGCAACGCCTTCAGCCGCTATACGTCCGGACTTCTTTGTGGCAGCTGCCAAGCCCTTTTCTCTCAATATATCAACAGCCGCATCCATGTCGCCGTTGGCCTCTGTAAGAGCCTTTTTGCAATCCATCATGCCACAGCCTGTTTTTTCTCTTAAAGTCTTAACATCTTGAGCTGTAAAAGCCATAACTAACATCCTCCGTGTTCAATTAAATTTTATATATGAATTATTCAGCCTCGGTAACTTCTTCAGCCTCGGTTTCTTCTGCCGGAGCTGCCGCTGCGCCCATCTTACCCTCGTTGCCCTCGATAATAGCGTTTGCTATTGCGCCTGAAATAAGCTTAACGGCACGGATAGCATCGTCGTTGCCGGGGATAACATAGTCGATTTCATCAGGGTCGCAGTTTGTATCTACTATGGCAACTATCGGAATGTTGAGCTTCTTAGCTTCTGCAACGGCTATTCTTTCTTTTCTCGGATCAACTATAAACAATGCGCCCGGAATCTCTTTCATATCCTTAATGCCGCCGAGGAACTTCTCAAGCTTCTCTATTTCAAGGTTGAGCTTGCTGACTTCCTTCTTTGGCAGAAGGTCGAATGTTCCGTCGCCTTCCATCTTGCGTAACTGTACCAAACGCTCTATTCTGCGGCGAATGGTTGTGAAGTTTGTGAGCATTCCGCCGAGCCAACGTGCGTTTACATAGTAAGCACCTGCACGCTCTGCCTCTTCCTTAACGGAATCCTGAGCCTGCTTCTTTGTTCCTACAAAGAGAACCGTCTTGCCGTCTACAGAGATATCACGGATAAAGTTATAAGCCTCTTCAAGCTTCTTAACAGTCTTCTGCAAATCAATAATGTAGATACCGTTGCGCTCTGTGAAAATGTACTCAGCCATTTTCGGGTTCCATCTTCTTGTCTGATGTCCGAAATGAACACCTGCTTCCAAAAGTTGTTTCATTGATACTACTGACATTTTGTTTTCCTCCTAATTAGGTTATTTCCTCCGCCGTACCCAAAACGAATTTACCGCTTTGCGGCACCTGTTCGTGCGGTACAACGTGCGTTTTGCCTTAGTATTTTACCATAAACAAGCAAAAAATACAAGTACTATTTAAAAATAAAGCAATTTACACAATTATTTTTTCCAAATTCTTTATAAATAAACTTCTTTTACAAAATTAAGCTAATACTAAGTATCAACAAAACCCTTAAACATCTATTGCATAAAGTTACGCATAGCTGCGTTGTCGAGTTTGACAGGCGTCAGCCTGCCTGCACTCTCCGCCTGTGCTCTGCAAAATTTTCTGCTAATATCT
>CADBRB010000087.1 GCA_902796955.1 uncultured Ruminococcus sp. | reverse complement strand
GATTTGTGGTATAATAGATGTGGTTTATACTCAGGGTATCGTGTTGAGTATTTAAACCAAATAAGAGCTTTATATATGCTCTAACGAAAACAAACACCCTTGGCATTTCTTAAATCTATAATATTTGGAGATAAACAACATGAAAAATTATTTTAATCTTAAGGGTCAAGTTGCTATTGTAACAGGCTGTTCAACGGGCTTAGGCGTACAAATGGCAAAGGCGCTTGCAAATCAGGGTGCTAATATCGTAGCTGTTGCCCGCCGTCAGAATCTTATTGATGAGGTTGCTGACAATATAGCAAAGGAATTTAATGTAAAGACACTTGCTGTGCGCTGTGATATAACAGATACAGATGCGGTAAACGAAATGATAGATAAGGTTCTTGAGGTATTCGGCAGAATAGACATCGTTGTAAATAATGCCGGTACAGGCGCAGTTGCTCCTGCCGAGGACATCACCGACGACCAATTCTATAATGAAATGAATATCGACCTGTTCGGCTCTTTCCGTGTTGCCCGTGCCGCCGCAAAAAAGGCAATGATACCGCAAAAATACGGCAGAGTTATTAATATTGCTTCTATGTACGGTCTTGTTGGCAACAAGGTTGCCGGTTCTGCTCCCTACCATGCGGCAAAGGGCGGCGTAGTAAACCTTACACGTGCGCTTGCTTCTGAATGGGGCAAATATAATATAACCGTCAATTCGATATGTCCGGGCTATTTCTATACAGACCTTACCCGTGAAACACTTGACAGCGACTTCTTCCAGGCTAATGCGAAAACCATGATTCCCGAAGAGCGTTACGGTAAAGAGGGCGAGCTTGACAGTGCTGTTTTATTCTTTGCGGCACCGGAATCAAGCTATGTTACGGGCGTTAATCTGCCGGTAGACGGCGGCTATACCGCTATGTAATTTTTTTATCGGACAATCTTCAAATATCTTTTATACAACTGACGCAGGATTTACAAAGAGTGTAAATCCTGCGTTTTATTCTCCGTATGCGTTTGAATATTGAAAAAAGCAGCGAATTATGCTAATATATTTTTAAAGTAATTTTTACTCAAAATCAGACATAGATATAAAATGCTTTTACACAATGATGCTCTGCACACAAATAATTTGTTTTGAGTGATACCGGCATTCACTTTAAAAAAGGTATCCTTCAAAGCTTTAACGGATATGATTTTATGAATTGTTTTAAACAAAAGTTTACAGATAATACACCGATTGAGTACGGCACAGCCGAGGAGCTAAACAGCATAAACCGAATTCATGCTGTTACAACTGCTTTTACAGGATTGATTATCAGCCTTTGGGTTGGGATAAGTCTTGCTTTTAAGCTTGCTCACGGCAGCTCTGTATCTATCGGCTGTATATTGGGTCTATTGGTATGCGCCGTTATTTTTTCGGTATCATTTATTCTTACAATTCCTTCAAAGCGCAAAGTCAAGCCGATTGTTTCATATATTGTATATACTACTTTTTTACTGCTGTGCTGTGCAGTTTCTTTACACGCAGGCTTTGCAGATATACCGGCTTTCGGATTTTGCGGCGCAGTTGTTTTTTGCTCGTGCCTGTTTGTTTTTAAACCGAATATACATATCTCCTTAATCATATCGGCTTTTGTTGTTTATTACTTTTTTCTTTGTGCAAACAATACCGCAAATCATGTAAGCTTACCGGCATATATTTGCACGTGCCTTGTTTGTGTATTCTGCGCCTGTTTGAGATATAAGGCTGTAACAGGCAAAGTAAAAGCTGTGGCGGCTCTTGCAGAAGAAAACCGCAGGCTTAAAGCTATGGTCGGTTTAGATTATCTCACCGATACAAAAAACCGTTATGCCCTCGAACAGGATAAAACAAAGTATTTAAATAAACCCGTATGTGTTATTATGTGCGACATAGATTGCTTTAAGCTGTTCAACGATACCTACGGTCATCAAGCAGGCGACAGAGTAATAAGCAAAGCCGCAGATATTCTAAAAAGGTATTTCGGAAGAGAACATACCTACAGATACGGCGGAGATGAGTTTCTCATTATATCTCATGATGATAATTGCGAAAAGTTACTTGAGAGTATATGCAGCGACATATCCGATATACAAATTGAAGGCATCAACAGACCGATTGAATTCAGCTTTGGCGTTGCAAGCGGTGAAGTTACCGATTCAGACAGTCTTGATAAGCTGATTTTCACCGCAGATAAGCTGTTATATGAAAATAAATGACACATAAGCAAATGAAGGTTTAAACAAAATTTAACTTGTTTGACATCCGTATTATAATAGTTAAATAAGGCTCTGCCCTTGCTCCGTAAGAATATTATCTGACGGGCAAGGGCAGTTTTTATCTCTTTATAAAATACATTATAAGCGCACCAACACAGGCCGATATACCAAAGCGTACTATCCACGAAACAAGCGCTCGCTGTTTTTTTATTGCCGACGGCGCCTGCATATCCCGTATAAGGCGGCGAGCCTCCTTTTCAAGCAGACTGCGTTCAACATCGTTATACTCCGGCCTTAAAACCAACAGCGCACGCTCATAATACATATTCCCTGTGTTGGTTATCTCTATAATATGTCTGTTTACTCCCTTTATCATATCGTCACCGCTGGCATGGCGGAATATGCCGCCATACGTTATCCCTTTCTATTCTCAGAACAGTTTTAGAACTATTTTCCAATGGTATTATTGTCCTGCCTGACGAATTATATTCAATCAGTTTTTTATAGTAAACAGCAATGTCGGAGAACTTATTGTATATATTTGGTGCGTTTTAACTGTAAGTATATGTATGCTTGTTGAATTAACGCTGTTTATTATAATAATCTCTTATTAAAAGCAGACTTTAAACTAACAATTCTATTAGCGGCATTCTTCAAAAACAAAAAGGGGTTACCGCACTAAAATCAGTGAGTTTTCACAATCCACTGACCTTTTTTGCAAATTTAAAGGGAAGCCCTCACATACAGGGCTTCCCTTCTATTAACGCAGTACAATGTACTGTTTTACTTGCAGAGCGGTGCGCAACGCACACCAAATCTGTGTAATCGGTTGTTGATATAAGCAATAATATTGCTCGCAACCTTGCTATGTTAATCCGTATCCAGCTTGAGTACCGCCATGAACGCCTCCTGCGGCACTTCTACCGTACCTAACTGGCGCATTCTCTTTTTACCCTCTTTTTGCTTTTCAAGCAGCTTTTTCTTACGTGTTATATCGCCGCCGTAGCACTTTGCAAGAACGTCCTTACGCATGGCCTTTACAGTTTCACGGGCTATTATTCTGCCGCCGATACACGCCTGAATAGGCACTTCAAAAAGCTGTCTCGGTATTTTATCCTTAAGCTTTTCCGCCATTTTTCTGGCTCTTGGGTACGCCTTATCCGCATGAATAATAAACGAAAGTGCATCCACCACTTCGCCGTTCAACATTATATCCAGCTTAACAAGCTTTGACTCCCTGTACCCCATCATTTCATAGTCGAAAGATGCATAGCCCCTTGTGCGAGATTTTAGCGCATCAAAAAAGTCGTAGATTATTTCGGCAAGCGGCAGTTCATACCTGATATCCACCCTGTCGCTGTCAATATAGGTCATATCCTTGAATATTCCCCGTCTGTCCTGGCACAGCTCCATTATATTGCCCACATACTCGCTCGGCGCATAAATATGTGCCTTTGTCATCGGCTCTTCTGCCTTTGCAATAACGGCGGGGTCGGGGTAATTGGTAGGGTTGTCTATCATCTCTACAGTGCCGTCTGTACGTGTTATTCTGTAAATTACGCTCGGCGCTGTTGTAATCAAGTCAAGATTATATTCACGTTCAAGCCTCTCCTGTATTACCTCCATATGGAGCAATCCGAGGAATCCGCACCTGAAGCCGAATCCCAGTGCAACAGATGTTTCAGGTTCAAAGGAGAGCGAAGCATCGTTAAGCTTCAGTTTATCAAGAGCATCTCTTAAATCGGGGTACTTTGCGCCGTCCGCAGGATAAATACCGCAATATACCATAGGCTGAACCGCTCTGTAGCCCTCCAGCGCTTCTGCGGCGGGGTTTGAGGTAAGCGTAACGGTATCGCCCACTCTTGCGTCGCCCACAGATTTAATGGAAGCCGCTATATAGCCAACCTCTCCGGCATACAGTCCCTCGGCAGGCTCAAGGCTTGTAGCACGCATAAAACCGCACTCAACCACGTTGAACGTTTTGCCTGTAGCCATAAGCTTTATTTCATCGCCGGGATGAACCTGTCCATCCTTGACTCTAATATATATAATTACGCCCTTATAGCTGTCATAGTAGGAATCGAAAATAAGTGCTTGAAGCGGCTTGTCGTCATCGCCTTCGGGGCATGGTATGTCACTTACGATTTTCTCAAGTACGCTGTGTATGTTCAAGCCCACCTTTGCTGATATCTGCGGTGCATCCTCGGCAGGTATGCCTATAACGTCCTCAATCTCCTTTATAACTCTCTGCGGGTCTGCGCTTATAAGGTCTATTTTGTTGATTACAGGTACTATTTCAAGCCCTGCGTCTACGGCAAGATACGTATTGGCAAGCGTTTGAGCTTCTATTCCCTGTGATGCGTCAACCACAAGCAGGGCTCCCTCGCAAGCCGCCAATGACCTTGAAACCTCATAGTTAAAGTCAACATGACCCGGTGTATCAATAAGATTAAAAACATACTCCTTGCCGTCGTCGGCATTGTAAACAAGCGTAACTGCGTGCGCCTTAATGGTTATGCCACGCTCACGCTCCAAATCCATATTGTCCAAAAGCTGATCTTCCATATCTCTGATTGCAACAGATTGTGTTTGCTCCAATATTCTGTCAGCAAGCGTAGATTTGCCGTGATCTATATGTGCAATTATGCTGAAATTTCTTATTTGCTCCTTTGAAACAGACATTTAAAGAACCTCCGATTATTGTTGACTGCCAAAATATAATAAAATATACAATTCATTATATCAAACAAGGTTCAATTTTGCAATAGCTGTGTGCTTTTATACTCCATGTATGATATTGCCGAACTGTTTGTCCGAGCAGCAGTATATCCTCATTTATACCGAGTTCATGCAGATTCCGCACGCTGCCTTGCATAGTGGAAAATATACTGCTGGGCAATACCCGCATATCTGCCGAATACACTTGGCGAAACTCCCTCAAACATAGTTTGCATGGCACGCTTCATCCATACATCAACAGGGAATGCATCCAGCCTGTGCATACCGTACAGCAGTGTGCATTCCGCCACCTTTGGGCCTACTCCCGTTATCTTCATCAATTCGGCACGGGCATTTTCTATATTCATTTGACTTATTGCGTCTAAATCGACCTCGCCGCAGGCGACCTTTTTTGCGGCATCTATTATGTATTTGGCTCTGAATCCGCTCCTTATGGGCGCTAAATCGTCTACTGTCATTTTTGCAAGCACCTGAGGTTTTGGAAAATCATACAATCCCTCGGAGATTTGTTCTCCGCACAGCACACACAATCTTTCTACAATGCCCATTATCCTCGGTATATTGTTGTTCTGCGAAATTATAAAGGAACACAAAGCCTCCCATGAGTTTTGTTTCAGTATTCTTATACCAGGTGAATATTCTATTACATCGTGCAGTCCGCTGTAATTATTGTGCAGTTCCTTTTTTACCTCAGCATAGTCCAAGCCGAGGTCAAAATATTCGTACCATATATTTTTAAAATCATCTTCGTTCACATTTTTAAATATTATGCCTTCATCATTTTCTTCGATTGTGACCGGCTTTCCCATTGCTATTCCCTTATATGTATTATCGCCGCTTAAAGTAAATCTAAAGCATTGTCCGCATTCAAGGGTTTGTTTTAAATCAAACTCTCTGTTCTTTTCAATAAAAATATCATTTCCGCTGATTTTATAATCCATTCCGTTATCTCCTCAAAAAGACAAATTTATGCTCTTACAGTATAGCACATTTTTATCCTGTGTGGTATACTTAAAAAGAATAATAAATCGGCGGTTATCCGCCAATATACAAATAAGGTACGTGATATTATGAAAGAAAATATTGCCACAATACCCGTAAATGATATTTTTGCACAGTTGGAAGGCTGTCCTCTATGCCGTATGACAGATATGCTTGAAAAGAACAACATAGACTACATAACAGGCGACGCCATGATGGTACCCGACGTTCGGGTGGAAACCAACAAAAAAGGCTTTTGTCACAGGCATTTCAGCCAAATGCTTGTACGGGGCAAAAAGCTGCCCAACGCTTTGCTTCTTGAATCTCATCTTCAAGATATACTCAACACCTGCGTACCTTTAGGCAACGGAGGAAGAGTAGACAAAAAACGTTTTAACCGTCTTGCTCATGTCAATACCTCCTGCTTTGTATGCGACCGTATGGAGCTTGAAGCCGAGCATTTATATGAAACCGTATGTGCGCACTGGGTAAATGACGCCGATTTTCGCAATATCTTTTCCCGTCAGGATTTTATTTGCTTAAAGCATTATCAAAAGCTTGTGAGCGTAGCTCAAAAATGCATAAAGAGCAAATATCTTTCGGATTTTAATGCGGCGGCCGGTCAGCTTGTGTCCGATTATCTTACTGAGCTGAAAAAAGATATTACACACTTCTGCTCTATGTTCGATTATAAAAACAAAGGTGCAGACTGGGGTAATTCAAAGGACAGCATAAACCGTGCGATTACTTTTTTGACGGGGTATGAGCCTGATTTGAAATAATAATGCTGTTTCCTGATAAGCAAGAACACGGTGTTGCCTCACAAATAACGGTCTATGCTATCGAGTGTCTGTAAATTTCAACAAATGCCGGAATATTTGAAAAATACCCTTGTATAAATCTTAAATTTATTTACAATTTTTTCATATAAATTGACAATCTAAAATGATTCTTATATAATTAGTATAGGAATTTTATGGTATAATTGAAACTCGATTTTACCATTAATAAAACACAGGGGGGAAAAGCTATGAAGAACGCATTATTTTCATTAAGCAAAAAGACAGTTGCACTTGTCTTAATAATGCTTATGGTAATAACATTTGTTCCATTTGCGCCGCCAAGTATGACTGCCGAAGCCGCATCAAGGCAATCGGTCGTAAGCTATATGCGCAGTATGTCCGCTGTTAAATGGAGTACGGATAAGAGTATAACTTACTGGGCATACCGAGATAATAAAAACGAAACGAGAAAGTATAAAGCGGGCGTTACTTACACAGGTATGCCTTACACCCAGATTAACAGAAAGAACCTCAGTCAATTCCAAAGCCAGCTTAAAGGCACGGCGTACATAGGCCCTAAATCGTTTTCAAACTATTACGGTAACGACTGTTCTTGGGCTGTAAGATGTGCATGGGAGCATGCAGGTGAAAAGGTTGCATTTTCGTCAACTGCATATATGTTCCCCGGTAATACCGGTATAAAGGCTGTCGGCTCATACAATGTCAGCAGCAAGTCATCTACGGCATCCATTACAAAAAAGAACGGCAAAAACACAATGTATGCCGCATACGCACAGCTTAAGCCGGGCGATGCCATTATGAAGAGAGTAGACGGTAAGGGACATACAAGGCTTGTTGTGTCAGTATCCGGCTCAGGCGCAAGCGGCAAGGT
>CADBRB010000086.1 GCA_902796955.1 uncultured Ruminococcus sp. | reverse complement strand
TCGCCAATAACTTTAAATCAATTTATCCGATGCCGTCAATGGTTAAAACGGTTGCCAACACTACTATTCCGGAGCTTAGGCTCACAAGAGCGCCTGCCGTGCTTATTGAGATTGCATACCATGATAATGCCGACGACGCAAAATGGATAAGGGATAATATAAGCGATATAGCTAAAAACCTTGTTTTGTCTGTAACCGAATACTTCGGACTGCCGTTCAGAGGTCCGGGTGAAACAACTATCGGCACTGTAACCACTAAACAAGGCTCTCCGCTTAACATACGTCAGGAGCCTACAACATCATCTGCCGTCTTAGGCACTATACCCAACGGTACTAAAATTATTATACTCGGTCAGGCGGGCGATTGGTATTTGACAAGATATCAGGGAATTTTAGGTTACGTTAGCGGAAGCTATGTTGTTGTAAGTAATACGTAACGTCAATAAATAAAAAGTGTAGACTACAAGCTATATAAAAAAATCTCTGTGCCACAGGTGGTTATGGCACGGAGTTTTTGCTTTATGACTCATACAGTAGCGGAGCATATATACTATGCTGATTACGATATAAAAAGCTTTTTTGTCAAATCGTATCAAATCACTGTCTTTTTCGGGAATTTATACTGTACAGTATGTAAACTATTTTAAAAAAAATCTGTAAAAACTTTACATAATGCAAAAGATGTGCTATACTAAGCTGTAGATTGTTTTGATGATTGTAAATTGATTACGGAAAGGACAGTGTTGAAATGGCAAAGCAGGAAAGCAAATTCCTTATGTATAAGGGAAAGCCATTGGTTAGAAGCGGCGATACCATATACTATGGCGATATGGCAGATGAGTATGTTATCAAGCTTAATATAAAATCCAAGAAAACAGTTAATGATACTGAGATAGCAGACAAGGTTTCCATTCAGCTTTTGAGTACAGACCCGAATTTGAGCCCTCGTAAGGCCGTTGTTAAGTCAAGCGAAAAAAACGGTATGTTCCTTGCTATGGATATAGCGGAGGCATGGCTCTCACGTGCGCTGACAAAAGCTGAGCAAAGTTGATTCAGTCTTATTGTTAAGTTTTGCTTACTTAATAAAATCTCCCTGATGAATTTGTTTCGTCAGGGAGATTTTTTATTCTTTGTTTGTATTAGCCGACGGGTGTATCGGGTGTTGCCTTTGAATATGATGTGACAGACAAACCTATACAGGACGGTGTAACCTCGCCGTCCTCCTCAACTCGCTCGTAATATGCCAGATATGCGGCATAGAATTTGCCGTTATATTGATAACAAATCTCAGTGAATAGCGAAGAATTTTCTTTTACATAGCCGTCCTCGGTGGAGATATACGTATTATCACGCTTAACAAGCCCGGTTATTTCATTGACCATATCCTCATACAGTTTTTCTTCAACATCGGATTCACCGTCGTTGCTTACAAGAAACAACAATAAATCGCTGTTGTAGTCACCGTCTATTGAAACAAGCGAAGCGTCCTTCGGCTTACGCAGACCTGCAAGCCCTACTGCGTATAAAAGCTCAACATCCCAGCCGGTTTCATCGTTAGGTGTGGTGTCATATTCATAACAGTTCATGCCTTCGGGTATTTTTATGCCGCCGCACGCAGTCATGCTTATAAGAATTGAAACGGCAAGTATCAGGGGTATAAGTCTTTTCATATTATCACCTTTTCAGTCTGTGATTAAGTAGTATGACGTTTGTACCGTCAGCCGGATAATCCGAACAGCTGAGCCAATACCGCTACTATCTCACGTGTTGTATATGTGGCCAAAAGATAGTACGGTGTTTTTGCCGATATTGCTCCGGTAACGTTTATACCAAGCTTCTTGGAAATCAAATTAGCTCTCAGCTGATGAAATCCGTCTGTTACAATCGCTATATTTTTATTGAGCTTGTTTTCCTTTATTATCTCATAAGAGAACTTTAAATTCTCATATGTGTTTGTAGATTTATCCTCCAAATAGAGCCTGTTGGCATCTATTCCTCTCTCTATCAGCTCATCGTACATACATTGAGCTTCGCTTATCTCTTCATTATTGCCCTGACCGCCTGACAGTATGCAAACTGCGTCCTCATGCTCGTTTAAATATCTGTATGCCGCAGAGATTCTCCTGTTGAGCATAAGGCTCGGAGTTGTACCGTTTACCTTACAGCCAAGCAAGACCACCGTTGATGATTTTTCGGGTGTCTTTTTGGCATATACGGTTATCATAGTAAGCGCAGCGGAGGTATAAATCAATGCACAGACCATTACTGCCGCAACTATACGGATAAACAAAGCTCCTGCCGTACTTTTGTTGATAAGCAACAGCAGTTCTCTGAACTTTGCATAGAACGCAGTTATTGCCATACCAAGCAGGCAGGCAAGCGCTCCGCATATATTGCCGACGTTCAGTATATTGGCGGCAACGGGCAGCATATACCACCATAGCATTACCGTAAACAGGATAAAAAGAATAATTCTCACCATATATTTCAACATTTTTTTCTTTTGTTTTACTTTTTCCATTTTAATTCACCTTGCTGCGGTGCGAAGCGGAGCTGCGACAATCACCTTTTTATTAAAATCGTGCCGATGTTGTCCTTATGCATAAAAGCATAGTATGCTCAGTTTCACACGCATTATACAGCACGGACATCTGCCAAGACTTATACTGTCACCAACAATAAACCATTGTCCGATTTTTGCAAGTGATTAGCATTGACCTTCAGCAAATGTCCTAATTATAATTTATTTATCAGGCACTATTTCAAAGTCAGCCGCTGTAAACATTCTTGACGCATATGTAATGTTAGCGGTGATTTCGCCTGTGATTTCCTCTGTTTTATCATCTTTTTTGCAGACGGCAGAGTACTTCATTCTGCCGATAATCTTACCGTCTTTTGTCAAATCAAAATCGAATATTTCTCCGTATGATATGCTCTCTGCATCACCGAAGATATCCGTATGCTCTTTAAGGCTTATATTTGCATCAATCGCTTCAAGAAATTCATCTGAAGAATATGTTTGCTCAACATAGCCGTCCTCTGACTTTTCAAGTATATCAACCTGCGAATACTTGAAGCCGTCGCCCATGTTCTGGTCATAAACAAACGATGCGCCTATTTCATTCATTCCGTCTTTGTCATAGTCAAACATAACAAGCTGAGGCAAAGTTTCCTCTGTAACTCCCCAATCGAACGCCTGCTTCTTATCGGCGTCTATATAAATGCCGCCGCTGTTAAATTCATTATCCAAAAAGGCGTAAATCTTAATATCCTCGGTTTCACCTTTCACGTTTTTGTCGGTAAACTCAGCAAGCGATATAAGCTCACTCTTAAAAAACGTTAAGCCGTTTACAACAGTTTTGTCCTCGCATCCCGTAAGCAGCATACAGGATAACACCATACAAGTTACCAAAGCTAATGACAATATTTTTCTCATAACCACGCCTCCTTGATTGCTGTAGGTACACAGCCGTTAAACGACTGTGTACCTTATTAAACTTAAACTGAAATTAATACTTCTTTCTCTCTACATAGGTAGTATGCAGAAGCTCATGCGCTCTGTGGCCGCCGGGCTCACCGAGATAAGTTGAGTATAATTCTTTAATTATCGGACTTTCGTGAGATTTTCTAAGCGGAAGATTTCTGTCCTCCTCATAGATAGCCTTTGCTCTCATAGCTTTAATGTCGTTAAAGTTTCTGACATTAGCAGGCTGTATCGGCTGTCCGCCGCCGTTTACACAACCGCCCGGACAACACATTATCTCAATAAACTGATAATCGGCTTCGCCGTTCTTTATCATTTCAAGCAGCTTTGCGGCATTTGAAAGTCCGCTTGCAACAGCTACCTTTATATCTGCTCCACCCAAATTATATGAAGCTTCTTTAATACCCTTGGTTCCTCTTACCTCATGGTACTCTATATTCTCCTGAGATTCCCCTGTGAGAACATCGGCAGCGGTTCTGAGTGCAGCCTCCATAACACCGCCGGTAGCACCGAAAATAACGCCTGCGCCTGTTGAAAGACCGAGTGCCGGGTCAAATTCCTCATCCGGCAAATCCTTAAAGTTGATTTGCGCACGCTTAATCATTCTGGCAAGCTCTCTGGTGGTAATAACTATATCTACGTCAGTTATTCCCTCTTCGTTTGCAAACTCCTCGCGGGCGCATTCAAACTTCTTTGCAGTACATGGCATTACGCTTACTACAACTATCTTTTTGGGGTCTATACCCTCTTTTTCCGCATAATAGCTCTTTATTATTGCGCCTGTCATCTGTTGCGGTGATTTACAGCTTGAAAGATGCGGCAACAGTTCGGGATAATAATGCTCACAGAACTTAACCCATCCCGGTGAGCAGGATGTAATCATCGGGAGTTTTCCGCCGTTCTTGATTCTGGCGATAAGCTCGTTTGCTTCCTCCATTATGGTGAGGTCGGCACCGAAGTCGGTATCGAAAACCTTATCAAATCCAAGTCTTTTAAGTGCGGCAACCATTTTGCCCTTAACATTTGTGCCTATAGGCATATCAAAGCATTCGCCCAAAGCAGCTCTTATAGACGGTGCTGTTTGAACTATAACAATCTTTTCAGGGTCATTGATAACATCGAAAACATCGTTAGTCTGGTCACGCTCTGTGAGTGCGCCTGTGGGACAGCTTACTATACACTGGCCGCAGCCAACGCATGAAACGTCGGCAAGCTTTTTCTCATAAGCACAGCCGATAACCGAGTCAAAACCTCTGTTGTTAGCTCCTATAACCGATACATACTGGTTATGGCAAGCGGCTACACAGCGTTTGCAAAGTATACATTTATCGTTATCTCTTACAAGATAAGCGGTGGATTCGTCCTTTTCGCAGGATGGATTTGCTCCGTCGAAGCGTCCCTCATCCTCAACGCCAAGCTCAAGGCAAAGCTTTTGAAGCTCGCAGTTCTCACTGCGCAGGCAGGAAAGACATTTCCTCTTATGCTTTGAAAGAATAAGCTCAAGAGTAGTTCTTCTGGAATCCTGTACTCTCTTTGTGTTTGTAAAAATCTCCATTCCCTCGCTTACGGGATATACGCAGGCGGCAACAAGCGAACGCGCTCTTTTAACCTCTACAACACACATACGGCAGGCGCCGATTTCGTTTATATCCTTTAAAAAGCAGAGAGTTGGTATATTTATTCCGGCATACCTTGCCGCCTCTAAAATAGTGGAGCCGGCAGGTACGGATAACGGCATACCGTTAATTTTTATGTTAATCATTTCCATGTTGATATCCATTCCTTTCGCAGATAAATAATGATTATTTCTTGGAAATTGCACCGAATCTGCACTTCTCCATGCAGGCTCCGCACTTTAAGCATTTTGCGGGGTCAATCGTATGCGGCTGCTTAACCGTACCGGATATCGCACCGGCAGGGCAAACTCTGGCGCAAGCCGTACAGCCCTTACATTTATCTGCATCTATTACATATGAAAGCAATGCCTTGCATACTCCGGCAGGACACTTTTTATCAACAACGTGTGCTATGTATTCGTCACGGAAGAAATGCAATGTTGAAAGCACAGGGTTAGGAGCAGTTTGTCCCAATCCGCAGAGTGAATTGTCCTTGATGTAATGGCAGAGCTTTTCCATCTCATCCAAATCCTCAAGCGTACCTTGTCCGTTTGTGATTTTCTCAAGCATTTCAAGCAATCTCTTTGTACCTATACGGCACGGTGTACATTTACCGCAGGATTCGTCAACGGTAAATTCAAGGAAGAACTTGGCAATATCTACCATACAGGTGGTTTCGTCCATTACGATAAGTCCGCCTGAGCCCATCATAGAGCCTATCTCAATAAGATTATCATAATCTATCGGAACATCGAAATGCTCTGCCGGAATACATCCGCCGGAAGGTCCGCCTGTTTGCGCCGCCTTAAACCTTTTGCCGTTCGGAACGCCGCCGCCTATTTCCTCTACGATTTCACGCAGGGTGGTTCCCATAGGTACTTCAACAAGTCCGGTATGATTTATTTTTCCGCCGAGAGCAAATACCTTTGTTCCCTTTGACCTTTCGGTACCAACGGAAGCAAACCATTCGGGTCCGTTAAGTATAATTTGAGTTATGTTGGCGTATGTTTCAACGTTATTGAGTATGGTGGGCTTTCCGTACAGACCCTTTACCGCAGGATACGGAGGACGTGGACGAGGCTCGCCTCTTCTGCCCTCTATAGAGGTAAGCAGAGCTGTTTCCTCACCGCATACAAATGCGCCAGCACCGAGTCTTACATTTATATCAAAGCTAAAGCCCGAACCGAATATATCATCGCCGAGCATACCGTATTCTCTTGCCTGATTAATGGCTATTCTCAAACGCTGAACAGCTATCGGGTACTCCGCACGAATATAGATGTAGCCCTTTGTTGCGCCGATTGCATAGCCGGCTATCGCCATAGCCTCAATAACAGTGTGAGGATCACCCTCAAGTACCGAACGGTCCATGAATGCGCCGGGGTCGCCCTCATCGGCGTTACAGCACACATATTTTTGATCGGCCTGATTACCTGCAGCAAGACTCCACTTTATGCCTGTTGGGAATCCGCCGCCGCCTCTGCCTCTGAGTCCGGAATCCTTAATGGTCTGGATAACCTGCTCCGGGGTCATTTCGGTAAGCACCTTGCCAAGCGCTCTGTAGCCGTCTCTGCCTATGTATTCATCTATACATTCAGGGTTTATAACACCGCAGTTTCTCAATGCGATACGTCTTTGCTTTGCATAGAAGTTTGTGGAGTTAAGGGATTTTATTTCATCCCCGTCAACAGTTTCCTGATAGAGCAGACGTGTAACTATTCTTCCCTTGAGAAGATGCTCGCGCACTATCTCAGGAATATTGTCAACGTTTACCATTGAATAAAAACTGCCCTCCGGATATACTATCATTATCGGGCCTAATGCACAGAGTCCGAAGCAGCCTGTACGCACAACGTTTACCTCGTTTTCAAGTCCGTTGGCGGCTATCTCTCTGTGCAAAGCCTCTATTATTTTTTCGCTGTGTGAGGAGGTACAACCGGTACCGCCGCACACAAGTACAGTAGAACGATACATTAAGCTTCCTCCTTAATTATGCCTTAAACTCGGCAACAACGTTATTATTTATAATATGCTCGTCAACTATTCTGACTGCTTTTTCGGGTGTAATGCCAATGTAGGTAACTGTTTCGCCGTCAGGCTTAACAACGTCCACCTTTACATCATTACCCTCTGACGGTGCGCCTTTTTGTATGGCAACCGCATCAAGTATATTTTTATCTGCCAGAGTGTTTGCAAATGTCATCAATACATCTCTTGCACCGGCGTCGATTGCCGCCGTTGACATATATACAAAAATCCTTGTGGCATCGTGGTTTTCTTTTCTGAAATACAGCTGAGGCTTATTCTTTTCTCTTATTGCCTTCAGCTCTTCAAGTGTTTTCATTGCTGATTGCACCTCCGTATAATATGTTTTCCTGCCCCGTTAAATACTCTGTAATGCGTTTGATTACTCCGCCCTGAGTTAAACATCCGCCGAGAATGTCGTCCATATGCCGGGAATCCAGCACATAACTCTTTTCATTGCGGCTTCTTTGATATATAAACTCAACCTCCGGATTACAGCAAATCAAGACGGCTACTGTAGCGTTCATATCACCAAACGGTATCATATAAGGATTTTCCGTATAAAACAGACAGCTTACCGCAGTACCTTTTTGCGGTGCTGAACTTATCTCAAGCTTACCGCCTGTTTTTTCCGTCAATGCTTTTATCAAAGGTAAACCATAGCCGGAGTTTTCGCCATTTTGAGTGGTATAGTGCGTTTCAGCCGCAAGCTGCGCCTGTTCGGGCGTCATTCCAATACCATCGTCAGATATGCGCAGTAACAGAGTTTTATCCTCGGAGCATTCATTTATTGATATTTCAATCAAACGTGCCTTTGCAGTAATTGAGTTTTGGACTATATCCAGCACGTTTAAGGATAAATCCCTCATAAGCTTTATGCTGTATATTTATTAAGTATCGTGGGTACGTCATCAACCGTAAGACGTCCGTAAACCTCATCATTTACCGTGAGAACCGGAGCAAGACCGCAGGCACCTATGCAACGGCACGCCGTAAGCGAGAATTTGCCGTCCTGAGTACATTCTTCAGCCTCTATTCCGAGCATCTCCGTAATCTTGTTCAGTATATTTCCCGATCCCTTTACATAGCACGCTGTACCAAGACATACGGAAATATTGTATTCTCCCTTTGGCGTCAGCGAAAACTGCGAATAGAACGTGGATACTCCGAATACCTCTTCAAGAGGTACGTTAAGACCCTCAGCTATCATTTGCTGAACCTCTATCGGCAGATATCCGTAAACATCCTGAGCCTCTTGCAAAACAGGCATTACTGCACCGGGATCATCTTTATGCTTTGCGATGATGGCTTTAAGCTGCTCTTCCTGCTCAGGCGTTCCCTTGAACGGGATTTTGCTGATTTTTTTTTGCATCTTCTAATTTCCTCCTAATATTACTCAAAAATTCTAAAATAGAATGTTTGTTGATTATAGTATGCAGTAAATGATTTATAAAGCAAAGCGTTAATAAATCAAGACCGCTTAATATAATACTATATTTTTTAAAAAATGTCCACAGCTTTCAAACAAAGTTTTACAAAATGTTTAAACCGAAGCTTTGCTTGAAAACCTTTTGCATATATTCAAATCTCATCGGGTATGCTCCGATTCCGACCGTTTTGCTCATAGCCGAATTTTTATATTTTACTTCTACCCCCCACTGCGGGTAAGCAGATGTATCCGTTATACTCTCGTCAACATACCTGAGCTTCCAGTTAAAAAATGCGCAACTGTTTGCTCCGCTTACAAACCTTGCAAGCTGTTCATCGCTGACCGAAACAACTCCCTGATAACCGTCATTAGTTTCTCCGTTACGGTTGCCGCCGTCGGTAGATTCAAAGGAGTAGAGCTTTTTCTCAACAAAACTGATATTGTATTCTTTGATTCTTGCACCGTTTTCCGTATGATAAACATAAATGGATTCTATCTCATCCACAGAAACGTGAGTTGTCAGAAAAATATAGTTTATTCCAAACCCAAGCAACCCCAAGCATAAAATCAAAACGGCTACTTTCCTTAAAATCTTCATTATATAACCTCACTCTCTGTTAATATTAATCCGTAATCGGTCTGCTAATGTTCCCCCTTTCAGCACCCTCTAAGCCGGGCATTATATTTTCTGTATTAATTCTACCGCCTGGCTTTTTGCCAATACTATGCCTGCCGTTGATAAAGCCGAAGCATAAAACATTCAAGCTCTGACGTCTGCCCCTGCGGTGACCGGTAATTTAACTGAATACAAGCGTTACTACAGCTATACATCTGTTGCAAACGTGCCGTGCAACACTGCCTAAATCACATGGCATAACGCCTGTCAAACATATTAATTGTAACATAAGCACTAAATTATTGCAACCTCTTATACTAATAATTTTGTCGATTTTACGTTCTTTTATTGAAAAACAGCTTTAATAGTGGTAGAATTATCATTGATTGAAGCGGTGACACTGTAAATATATGTTACCGTACATCGCCTGCATTACAGGCTGTAGTTTTACAAGTAAAGGAATTGATTATGTTAAGTAAAATAATTTATCCGTTTAAACGGGTTTTGTACCTGATTTATAGATTCTTTCTGTATAGAATAATCTTTCCGCATGTATACACAAAGCATGCAAGGAAACCGGTAAACAAGAATAAAATTATCTTTATTGAAATGCATCAGGGAGCGCTTTCGGACAACTTTAAGCTGCTTTTCAAGAGGCTTTCTTCCGATGAAAAGCTTACGCTCGGCTGTCACTTTATAGATAATAAAAACTGCGGCAGGCTTGAACAGCTGAAACGCAGTATAAGATGCCTTAAAGATATGGCTGACGCAGGCTATATATTTATAAACACAGCCTGTGATGTTGTTGACAACGTACCGATGCGAAGCGAAACCGTAGTCACTCAGCTATGGCACGCCTGCGGTGCTTTTAAGCGCTTTGGCTTCAGCACGGCGGATTCGATATTCGGAGAGAGTGCGGCTCAGCTTAAAAAATACCCTCTTCACAGGCATTACTCTCATGTTACGGTGAGCAGTCCGTCCATAGTCTGGGCATATGAGGAGGCCATGAATATTTCCCACGAAAGCGGAGTTGTAAAGCCTGTTGGAGTGAGCAGAACCGATGTGTTTTTTGACGAGGCTTTTATAAACTCTGCAAGGGAAAAGCTGATACAGCTTGTACCGGATTTAAACGGAAGAAAGATTATACTCTATGCGCCTACTTTCAGAGGTCATATAAACTCGGCTTATGCGCCGGACAAGCTGGATATTGCGGATATGTGTGATAAGCTTGGCGATAAGTATATTCTGCTTATAAAGAATCATCCGTTTATAAAAGAGCAGACATTTATACCGCCTCAGTGCAAGGGCTTTTGTCATGATATATCAAAGCTGATGAAAATCGACGAACTGCTTTGCGTGGCGGATATATGCATATCGGACTATTCTTCTCTTGTGTTTGAGTACTCGCTTTTTGAGCGTCCAATGCTGTTCTTTGCTTATGACATAGACGAATATAATGATTGGCGCGGTTTTTACTACGACTATGACGAGCTGACTCCCGGCGAAGTATTCTATGACACTCACTCGATGATAGAGTATATACTTGACATAGAAAACCGCTTTAACAAACAGACTGTAAGAGATTTCAGGGAGAAATTCATGCTAAACTGTGACGGACACTCCACAGACAGGATAATTGATTTGGTATTCGGCAAACAATGATTTTAACGAAAGGAAACGGCGACTAATCTGCCGCACGGTATCGTGATATGACAAAGCCTCTTGCAGACAGCCTGCGACCTGAGAGCCTTGACGACGTAGTGGGTCAGGAGCATCTTTTGGGCGAGGGCAAGCCTCTGAGAAAAATAATCGAAACGGGTATTATACCCAACATGGTGTTTTACGGTCCCTCCGGCATAGGCAAAACGACCGTTGCTTCTATCATAGCCAAACGCACAAACAAAGCTCTGCGAAAGCTCAATGCCACTACCGCCTCAACATCAGATATAAAGGATATAGTTGCGCAGATAGACACGCTGGAAACCGTAAACGGAATACTGCTGTATCTTGATGAGATACAGTATTTTAATAAAAAGCAGCAGCAGGTTTTGCTGGAATATATAGAAAACGGTAGTATTACGCTTATTGCCGCAACAACCGAAAACCCTTATTTTTACGTATATAATGCTATTTTAAGCAGAAGTACCGTTTTTGAGTTTAAAACAGTCAGCAGTAAAGAGATAGAGCGGGCTGTTGAACGTGCATTCAGTAAATGCGCCGAAGCACAGGGACTTACTCTCGATATTGAGGACGGTACAGTACATTACATAGCCGCCGCCTGCGGAGGAGATGTGCGAAAGGCTATCAACTCAGTTGAGCTTTGTGTGCTTACCGCCAGACAGCAATATGAAAACAGCTATATCGTAGAGCTTAAAACCGCTATGGAGCTTACCCAGAAAAGCGCAATGAAATACGACCGTGAGGGCGATAATCACTACGACATACTTTCTGCATTCCAAAAATCCATGCGAGGCTCAGACAGCAACGCCGCCATACATTATCTTGCAAGGCTGCTGGAGGCGGGCGACCTTGCCTCAGCCTGCCGCAGACTGATAGTATGCGCCTGTGAGGACGTTGGACTTGCATATCCGCAAATTATACCGATTGTAAAAGCGTGTGTGGACAGTGCGCTTCAGGTTGGATTGCCGGAGGCGAGGATACCTCTTGCCGACGCTGTTATAATGGTATGCAACGCACCCAAATCAAATTCCGCATATATGGCAATAGACAGGGCGATTGCCGATATAAGAAACGGCAGAACCGGAGATATTCCACGTACATTGCAGAACAAGCATTATGACGGAGCTGATGCCGCCGTTAAAGGGCAATTTTACAAGTATCCGCACGATTTTCCGAATCATTATGTTGTTCAGCAGTATCTTCCCAATGAAATAAAAGACGCACAGTACTACGAGTATGGCGACAATAAAACCGAACAAGCCTATAAAGCATATTGGGAAAAGATAAAGAAGTAAGATGTAAGAGTGAATAGTGAAGAAGTTGAAATTTCTGTAATACTATTTTCGATTACGACAACGCAACTATGCGAATTTTAACGAGACAGATGTTAATGGGTTTTATTAGAACATAGTATAAGATAACAACCACCCGTAACGGTTACTTACCATTACGGGGGGAATTGTTATTCTGAGATTGCCTGTATACTCAGCAGCAGTGAGTGTACAGAAATAATTTGCAGTACGTCATCTTCTGCAAACGATTGCTTTTCCGCTTGTGTTATAGGCGGAGGTAAACTTTTTACCGTCGCTTGAAATACAACGCACGGTATAGTAATACTTTATTCCGTTTTTTGCGCTTTTATCAATACAGGTAAGCGATGTTGTATCGGCAAGCTTAACCCATTTAGTGCTTGCGGTTTTTCTGAAAATGCGGTATTTAACAGCACCCGCACACTTTTTAATGGTGATTTTTACACCGCTTGACGTGTTAGTTAAGGTTGGCAAAGGAGGAACTGCTATAAATGTATTCTTCCAGCCGGCAGCATTGTATGAGCCGATAAACTTATTGCTTGAATTAATTGAGCGTATCGTATAAGTATATATCGTTCCGCCCTTTGCGGCAGTATGCAGATACGAGGTCGATGTGGTGTCGGCAAGCTTAACCCATTTGCCTGAGCTTTTTATGAATACTCTGTATTTTGCCGCACCGTTTACTTTGACCCATGTGAGCTTTGCGCCTGTAGCAACGTTTTGTATATCCGTAACCTTGGGTGAATCAACAAATGTTAAAGACCAGCCTGCGCTGTTATAATACGAATACTCTGTACCGGCACTGTTGTATGCTCTCAATGTATACGTGTACTTTGTGCCTGCAGTTACATCAGAGTCGATATAAGCAAGACCGGTTACTGTGGCGATTGCTTTCCAGCTTTTTCCGCTCTTTTTAAAAACTCTGTACTTTGCCGCACCGCCGCAGGCTGACCACTTAAGCTGTATTCCGCCGTATGCGCTTGTAATAGACGAAACAGCCGGAGCATCTATGTATGTAACAGATATTCCTGCTCTGTCATATACACTGCGGTTGGATTTGCCGTCGGCTGATATGCATCTTACGGTGTAAGTATATGTTGTACCCGAAACAACACCTGTGTGCGTATAGTTTAAACCTGTTGTATCGGCAACTGCTTTCCAGCCTGAGCCGTTTGACTTGACAAATACTCTGTATTTTTCTGCATACTCTACCGCCTGCCATGTTACCTTTACTCCGCCTGCTGCATTTACGGCAGAAACAAGCTTTGGCGCATCGAGCATTTCCGGTATGTATTTTGCAAATAGTTCAATACTGTCAACATAGAGCGGAGCCTTATCATCGTATGGCTTTGTAAGCGCACGGTCGGTATACCAGCCCGCAAAAGTCATTCCTTCTTCTCCGGGTGTGGCAGGCGTATAACATTCGCCCTTGACTACATAAATACTCGCAGACGGTTTTAGATCGTCTGCCATGCGGTAAACATCTATAAAGCACACTTGAGATCTATCCACAAACTTCGGGAAAATAGAAACGTTTTTCACCAAAGGTACTTCGGGGTCGTATTTATTGTTATATCCTCTGTCGGTATAAAAACCTGCAAAGTACAGGCCTTCCGGTTCATATTCGGGCCAATACGGGTCGTAGCACTCGCCCTTCTCAACCATAACCTCATCGTAAGGCTCAGGGGAATCTGCGTCTTCATACAGCCATATAAAGCACACATCGCCTTCGGGTATGAATTTGCCGAACAATTCGATTTCATCTGTATAAAGCGGCATTGTATCATGGTAAGGTATAGTAAGATTACGGTCTGTATACCAGCCCGCAAAGACCATATCCTCTTCCGCCGGTGTGGCTGGCGTATAACATTCGCCCTTTTCTACTGTCGCCCACGCTGAAGGATCTTCATCGTCCGCTTTGCGGTATACTCTGACAAAGCATACTTGCGATTCATCAAGGAATTTCGGGAAAATGGAAACATCTTCTGTCAGCGGCTTGTACGGATCATATTTATTTTGAAAATCTCTATCTGTATACCAGCCTACAAAGTATAAATCCTCCGGCTCCTCTAAAGGATAGTATGGATTGTAGTATTCTCCCTTATCCACGATAACACTGTCAAAGGGCGTAGGAGAATCTGCGTCATAGTATACATAAACCGTACACTGTTCGTTTTTCGGTATAAATTTTGGGAAAATAGAAACAGACTCAGTAACAGGCTGATCGGTGTAATATCTTTGAGTAAGCGCACGGTCGGTATACCAGCCCTCAAAAATCATTCCCTCCTGTCCCGGTTCTGCAGGCTTGTAGCAATCTCCCGGAAGTATATTTACTCCGGCGGTACATTCGGTTGCATCGGGGCTGAGATATATGGTAACGGTAATGGTTTCGCTGTAATCAACATACCTTGGGAAGAGTGAAATTACTCTGCCGGAAACAGGCTCGCTCTCATCGTATTTATTATTAAAGCTTCTGTCTGTATACCAGCCTACAAAGCATAAATCATCGGGGCCGTTTTGAGGATCCATGGGACTGTAACAATCTCCAATCGGTATCTCAACACCGTATGATGCCTCAGACGCATCAACAGAATCATATATCTGTATTTCACATAAATCGGAGTAATTTACAAATCTCGGATATATGTCCATATCCTCTTCAACCGATTCATAATAATAGAATTTATTTTCAAAATTCGGATCTGTATACCAGCCCACAAAATACATATTTGGATTCCACGGGGGTGAAACTTCGCCTGAAATGCTCTCTCCGCATACAACATCAACTGTCAAAACATCTGACGGGTCATTATATGCGTGGAATCTCAAATAGCAAATATCCTCCGGGTCAACCCAGCGTGCATAAAGGACGAGGTCTTCATCGGTATAGTGCGGTGCTTCATTCCTGAAATTAAGGTCGGTATACCAGCGATAGAAATAATAACCGTCTCTTGTCGGACTGAAAAACGGTATGTTATTGTCTGTATCCGTATAGCGTACTTCTACTATATCGTCGTATAAATAGTAAAAAGTTACTTTATACTGTCCGGGCAAGCACTCGCACGGCGGGAAAGTGTATTCCAATCCAATTTCTCTTGCATTGCCGTAAATCTGTGCACGATTTCCGTTTATCGTACTGCGCACTACGGCATCGCCGTCGTTTGTACTAAAGAGATAACTGTTGGTGTCATCACTGGCGACACGTATACTGACCCTGTACACATGTTCTGCAACAAATGTATCCCCAGGCGCAAGGTAATCCTCTGCTGTTACATCATACCAGAGAACGCCGTTGTAGTAATCTGTACGGGTTATCGTATTGATGTGATAATTCGGTCCGTAAGCCGTTGCGATAAATGAAGCTTCCTGACCCACCACAGGTTCATCTATCAGAACATCCACCTGAAATATTACATCTACGGCGAATACCTCCATAGGCAGCATTCCGAACAGCATAACGAGACATAATAAAATGCTGATAAGTTTCCTCATAACTCATTCCTCCTAAATTATTTTTTAATTGTTTTGCCTGAAAGCCTGTAAAGAAAAATATTACAAAAAAGGCAAAAACTACCTATATTTTTTCTGTAAGTAATTTTTGCCTGTTTGACGGTTTTATATTCTTCTTTTCTTAACTCTACTTTATTGTAACATACTATCTATAAATAGACAAGCCCAAATTTAAAATTAATTCTATTTTGTTTTAAAAACGGTTATATTGAAGTTGCCCTTTCGTGTTTTAAAATTCTCGCCCTTAAATATAAATCTGCCCCTGCCCCGTACAGTAACAACATCGTCTGCTTTGAGAAAATAGCTGTTATTCTCACTGCATCTGCCGTTTACAAAAACCTTTTTCTCTCTGAACAGCTCAATGCTGTCACTGCGGGATAGGTTATAAACCTTTGATATTACCGCATCTATTCTGGCGGACGGCACGGTGGTTGTACGCTCTTCAAAATCCGTTTTGTAAAAATCGGGAATTTCCGTGGTGATTTCACATGATACGGACGTATGCTTCACTCTGAAAAGATTTTCGCATATATATTCACCCATGCTTTTCAGGCAGAAAAGGTAGGCAATGTTCTCTTTTAGGATTATATCGCCAACACAGCTCCTTTTAATGCCCATACTCATCACAGAGCCGAGTATGTCACGGTGTGTAAGGTCATCCGAGAATTTCATTGCAAGCGGTTTTATCCTTAAGCATACTATGGGAAACGGCTCGCTGTAGCCTATATCCTCTTCGCTCCCGAATCGAATGATAACACGCTCACAGCCCTGTGTACCGCCGAACATCTCATAATGTGCCGGGTATATTTCACGCTCTATGGAATAAAACAGAGATATCTCGGAAAGTCCGAGAAAATCCGTAAATGTAAAGCGACTGCTTTTGTACGCCTTATCTGCAAGCTCAATAAATCTTTTTTTAGTCAATTCTTCGTCTGATATCATATCTGTTACATCGTGCCGGTAAAATCCGCACGACCGCCCCTTTCGCAAACACAATCGTTGTTATATTGAATTTTATCACAAAGTCAATGTGTTTTCAAGCGGCATCGGTAAGGCGTATGACAAGTGCGGTAATATCATCGTCACGGCCATCGTTTCTATGTGCTACAGCCTCGTTTACTATAGCCGAGGCAAGCTCCTGCGCAGGGCGTTCATCCCAGCATTTTAAAAGGCTTTCAAGCCACATATCACCTGTTGAGATTGCGCCGTCCGATATCATGACGACTATATCGTCGGCAAGCAGACCCACAGTTTTTTTACCGGTTTTAAGCTCCGGAAGAATACCGAGCGGCAGAGATTCCATTTCAATTTTTGCAAGCCTGCCGCACCGTCTTACGTATGAATAACAGCCGCCGGCCTTTACAAAATCGGTTTCTCCGCTGAAAAGATCTATACTTATCATGTCTATTGTTGAAAGCGATTCATCTCCCGATTTTACAAGCAATGCCGAGTTCACCGTTCGGATAGAGCAATCCACTCCCAAGCCTGCACGTATAAGCTTGGACATTATACCAGTAGCCATACTGCCGTCTATGGCGGCTCTCGGACCCGTACCCATGCCGTCGCCTATTATACCTATAAGTCTGCCGCAGCCGTCGTTAAAAAACGTTACGCTGTCGCCGCAAAGCTGACCGTTGCCGCATATGTGCTGTGCAACGCCTATCTCGGTATCATAGTTCGGCAGCTCCGTAAGCTGAAATCTGCATCTTTCAGGTGCGTCGGTTATCTGCGGCGCATCTAATTTTCTGCCGCAGGCCTTAGATATTTCATGCAGAAGCGAAGCTCGTTTTACTATGCTCCTGTCGTGTGCATCGGTTTCAATCTCTATATTCATACGCCCAAACTTATCAATTCGGCAGCTCACGTCAAGCGGATTAATTCCAAGCTCCTTTAATCGGATTTCTATTCTTTCAGAAGTATCGAGGTCAAAGCTCTCGTAGTTTTTATACTCGTTGTGCATATCACGCAGTATTTCACTCAGTCCCGAAAACTGCCCCGATACAACGGTACGTACTTCATCAAGCCTTTTTTTGGCAGTTTCACACATTAGATATCTCTCATAGCAATGGTTGAAGCTCTCGACCAGCTCTCCTTTTTTGATGCACTTTTTTGTCAGTGTATCGCTTAAATCCTCTGCGTTTATTCTGCCCTTTTGCTCAAGCGGCGCAAGTGCGCAGATAAAATCGTTTTTGGTTTCATCGGCAAATTTTTCCCAGCAGAAATGCTTCATGCCGCACCGTCCGCATACATCTGCGGCGGCATTGTCGCATACGCTGAGCGGCGTATTACTGTCAAGCTTATCTAATCTTTCCGAAACACTGTCCACCGAGCAGGAAACATCTGCAAGTGCTTTGCTTGCAAAGTCAAGCCGCATAAGCATAGCTCTCCTTAAGCCCTGTGCGCTCTCACCTTTGCCGGTTACAGGGAAAAGTCCCGTAAAAAATGCGCCCGCTCTCTTAGGCATAAACAAAAAGACAAGTGCGGCTATGGCTGTTTCGTAAGCTGTGGCGGTTATGATATCCGTCATTGCGGATTGAAAAGACATTACAAAGCATACCGCCGCAAACGACACTGCTGCAAATATCTTATTGCCGTATGCAAAGATTCCGCTTATAAGCCCCGAAAATGCATACGCTCCCGCAAGATAACCGTATATGGGCGAAGCAAGGCTGAAAACCAAACCGGTACAGGTTCCGGCTATACTGCCGCCTATTACTCTGCCGTAGTATGCACACAGCATAATTAACACGCACGCCGCAACTCTGCCCAAAGATATCCCGTATACCGTAATCGAGGTAACCGACATCAACAGTGCGCCTGCGCTGATTGCAAGACACGAAACCTCCGCAGGACTGAGAGATGAAAGCGCATTGCGCCTGTTGAGTATGTCGCACGTTCTTCCGAAAAAGTATGCGCCGGCAGCGGCAAGCAGAGATTCAGATATACAGATAACAAGATTGTATGAGTTTATATTACCGCTCAGCCTTAGTACAACTCCTGTCATAAAAAGCGGCACAAAGGCAAGTACGGGGGAGAATATTCTGCTTTCGTTTATTCTTTTTAAATCGCTCAGCGTAAATCTTATGGACGCAACAGCTATAACGGAACATATGTAACGGTATACACCTGTTACGGGCGAAAGTATAAGATAGCCCAGCGACGTACCTATCACCGATGAAATCATGTATTGCATGGGTACAACGGAGATGTACGCAACACCCAGGGGCGAATATCTTAGAAACAGTGTGCTGTCCGATATAAAGAGTCCCGAAAAGAAATAGGTTATATGCAGAATAAGCCGTTTTAACTGCAACGAGCTTTTTACATATTCCCAAACGGTTGTTTTTTTAGAAGCTGCCATTATTTTCATATACCACCAGATCCTTTCCGTAGAATAATAACATTACAGCTTGTACACATATAATGATTTTACTTTACGGAGTAAACGAAATCTGTCACATACTGTAAGAATTAAAAAAAACAAAATCGTATACGCAAAAATTATTTGCTCAAATTACTTGTAAAAATAACAATAAAATGTTATTATAAAATTTAGCGTAAAAATAACAGAGTAAGAAAGGAAGAAATCAAATTGGATAAGAAAACATTCTACATCACAACGCCTATCTACTATCCTTCGGGAAAAGCACATATCGGGCATAGTTATTGCACGGTAGCCTCGGACGCAATAGCGAGATATAAGAGAATGTCCGGATATGACGTAATGTTTTTAACAGGTACGGACGAGCACGGACAGAAGATTGAACTAAAAGCGGCGGAGGCCGGGGTAACGCCAAAGGAATACGTTGATAAAATCGTTGCGGGCTTTCAGGATTTGTGGAAGCTGCTTAATATATCCAATGACAGGTTCATAAGAACAACAGACGATTATCATGTAAAATCAGTTCAAAAAATTTTTAACGACCTTCACAACAAGGGTAAAATATATAAGGGCAAGTATGAGGGCTGGTACTGCACACCGTGTGAGGCTTTCTGGACGGAAACCCAGCTTGTTGACGGCAAATGCCCTGATTGCGGCAGAGAGGTAAAGTGGGCTGAGGAGGAAGCTTATTTCTTCAAGCTCTCGGAATATGCCGACAAGCTCTTGAAGCTGTATGAGGACAATCCTCAGTTTATACAGCCCGAAAGCAGAAAAAACGAGATGATAAGCTTTATAAACAGCGGTCTCGGAGATTTGTGCGTAAGCCGCACAAGCTTTTCATGGGGAATACCGGTTGATTTTGACCCCAAGCACGTTGTGTATGTATGGCTGGACGCCCTTACAAACTATATAACCGCTATGGGCTACGGCTCTGACGATGACTCTGATTATAAAAAGTACTGGCCTGCCGATGTTCATTTTATAGGTAAAGAGATTGTGCGCTTCCATGCGATAATCTGGCCTGCAATGCTTATGGCACTCGATTTGCCGCTGCCGAAGCAGATTTACGGTCACGGCTGGCTGCTCTTTGGCGACGGCAGTAAGATGTCAAAATCCAAAGGCAATGTTGTTGACCCCGTTATACTGTGCGAGAGATACGGCGTTGACGCAATAAGATATTTCCTTCTGCGTGAAATACCGTTCGGTTCGGACGGACTTTTTACAAACGAGGCGCTTATAAACCGCATAAACTACGATTTGGCGAACGATTTGGGCAATTTGCTTTCAAGAACCACAGCTATGGTGGAAAAATACTTCGGCGGAGTTATCCCGTCAGAAAAGGAAAGCGCAGATTTGGACAGCGAGCTTATAGAGCTTGCAACCTCACTTAAAGCACAGTATGCCGCAAATATGGACAAATACCAGTTCTCAAATGCCTTGGGCGACATATGGAGGCTCATTTCACGCTCCAACAAATATATTGACGAAACGATGCCGTGGGCTCTCGGCAAGGATGAGAGCAAAAAGGCAAGACTTGCCGCCGTGCTTTACAATCTGTGCGAGGCACTTAGAATAATTTCTATCCTTTTAGAGCCGTTTATGCCGCAAACCACACCTAAAATCCAAGAGCAGTTAGGCGTAAACGCCGATATTGTAACATGGGACAATGCCGATAAATGGGGACTTTTACCTGAAAATACGGTTATCAAAAAGGGCGAAACCCTCTTCCCGCGTATTGACGTTGCAAAAGAAATAGCCGAGCTGGACGAAATACTGCTGGCAAATGCTCCCAAACAGCCTGCAAAGGAAGACAAAAAGGAAGCGGAAAATGTTGCTCTTATAGGCATTGAGGACTTTGCCAAGGTTGACCTGAGAGTTAGCGAGGTAATAGCATGCGAGCCTGTTAAAAAAGCCAAAAAGCTTTTAAAGCTCACTGTAAACGACGGTATCAAGGAGAGAACCGTTGTTTCAGGCATTGCTAAATTCTATAAGCCGGATGAGCTTATAGGCAGAAGAATCATACTGGTTTCAAACCTTAAGCCGGCTGTATTGTGCGGTGTTGAAAGTAACGGCATGATACTTGCGGCAGACAGCGGTGAAGATAAAATCAGTGTTATTTTTGTGGACGACATACCCGTCGGAAGCAAAGTGAGATAAGCGGTGCGCTGTATGAATTTGATTTTTGATGCACACGCCCACTATGATGACGCCGCTTTTGATGCGGACAGAGAGCAGCTTTTGAGCAGCTTGCCCGATAAGGGAATATGCTGTGTTATGAATGCGGCTGTTGATATAAAAACCTCTGTTTTCGGTATAGAGTATTCCGAAAAATATCCGTTTATTTATACAACTGTCGGATATCATCCGCAAAACGCAGATCTTGCCCCCGACGGTTATTTAGACAGTCTGAGAGATTTTGCAAAGCACGAAAAGGTCAAAGCAATCGGAGAAATCGGGCTTGACTATCACTATGACGACGGACCGGACAGGGAGATTCAGCTGAAGATTGTAACTGAACAGATTTTGCTTGCAAACGAGCTTGATTTGCCAATCGTTTTTCATGACAGAGATGCTCATGCCGACACGCTGGAGCTTTTAAAAAAGCATAAGCCCAAGGGTTTGGTACATTGCTTTTCGGGCAGTGTTGAAATGCTGAAGGAGATAATGAAGTTAGGACTTTCAATCAGCCTCGGAGGAGTAGTCACCTTTAAAAATGCCAGAGTGCCGTTAGAGGTTGCCGAAGCTGTTCCGCTGGACAGACTTCTGCTTGAAACCGATGCCCCATATATGACGCCCGTGCCTTTCAGGGGAAAGCGGTGCGATTCCTCAATGATAACGTATACTGCCGAAAGGATTGCACAGATAAAAGGAATAAGCGTAGAGGAGCTTTTAACCGCAACAAGGGATAATGCATACAACCTTTACGGAATAGATAAAAACAGCATATAATCATATAGAATCAAACAGCAAAAAGCTCCGTATACGCATTTTAAGCGATACGGAGCTTTAATTATCAATTATATTCTATGCCGTCATTTGAGATTACATTATGTATATTCTCACTCAAAATCTTCGTCCAAATCAAACTCATCTTCTAAAAAATCTATCTCTTCATCTTTGCTTTTGCCGCTGCCCCTTACAAGCTCGGAAAGCTGAGCCAGTATGTTTGAGCCGCCGCCTATATTTATACTTCCTACATTGGCACAGATACGCTCAATGTATTCAAGCTCTTTGAGTTTATACAGAGTTTTATTCTCGTCCAGTAGCTTTGCTGTATTGAGCAAAGACCTCGTTGACGCTACCTCCTCACGGCGGGTTATTACGTTCGCCTGCGCTTTCTTTTCGGCAATCAGCACTGTATTCATAATACTGCGTATCTCTCCCGGGAGAACTATATCCTTAACACCGGCGTCAGTTATTTCTACATACAGCTCTTTTTCTTTTTGCTTGAGCCTGTCAAATATATAATCTGACATCTGCTCCTTGTTTGCAAGAATATCATCCAGCTTATACTTGCCGACATAGTCACGCATGGCAAGCTGTACCGCTACATGGAGCTGTTCAACAAAATCGTCAATCTCAGAAAGTATTTTTTTTTTTTTTTTAATACGGTAGTTGCATACAAAGCTTACACGCAGAGTAACCTTATCCTGTGTAAGCAACGACTGACCGGTTACATCAAGCTTGGTAAGGCGGGTATCTATATAGTTTACATCTATTTTTACGCCGTTTTTCCAAAAATAGTATGTACCAGGTTCAAGCAGTCTTATAAAGCGTTTGTTGAAAAACAGCCTTGCCTTTTGATAATCGTTGACCTCGATTTTGGTGTAATATGATGGAGATATGCGTGAGAGTATATACTCGGGAACAAGGTCGTCTATCTCCGGAGTACGGATATCTACCACTTCATAAGTGTGCTTGTCGTTTATCTGCCAAAATGCGTATTTACCCTGTGTAAGCAGGTCGCAAAAGCCGTCGTTGACATAATGCAGTACATATTGCTGATCCGCCACATCTACATAGGATATCAGGCCTTCGAGCGCATGATCGTTCATGAGTGTTTCAAGCGTACATTTTTGCGGCTCTATCGGTTTGTCAAGGTTGGAAACAACAATATCTCTGCCGCCGACAACATGGTATTTACCTGCGGAAAGAGTTTTTACATACCTGCCGTTTTTAAACAAAAAGCCTCTCTGATTGTCATTGATTATGATTTTCTTCATATTCATGCCTCCTTTGAATTATACAAAATCGAGCCAAAGCAATACGTTTTCAAAAACGTATGCCCGGCCTGTACTCTGTGTTCAAACGCAAAAATTTGCGGCTTACCAATGTAATTGCTCATGTTTCATCGGCGGCCTAAAGCTTAAGTGCAGTTTCATATAAGCGGAAAGCAAGCTTTTGGCTTATATGAACGATACACGGTATCTGCTAAAGGACAAGGCCTATGAGCCATTGCCGTGCAAAAGAGAAATCTCAATCGGACGGCGGAGCAATTACACCGGCAAATATAAATATTAATTCCTCGGTGCTTTCGCACGATTATGCCTTGTTAGGGCATAGATCCAAAACCATTGGCATATGCTGACAAGCATACGGCGGGATTCGAACCCGCATAGCGCTAATCAAACAAGCTTTCGGCTCGTAGAGATTAAGCGCAAGGCAAGTGATTCTTCCGGCATACGTATAGGCATAGCCGAACGCACCGCAGTGATTTTCAATCACACGCATGAAGTAACCTTGCAATATATTTATATACCACATTTTCAGTTTTTTTGCAACAGTATATATGTACTTAAGGCAAAAAGTGCAGAAATGGAAATACAATATAACACATAAGTAAAACGAATGTTTTGAAAACTGCTTATAATTCCATTGCTATAAACGTAAAATTATTACAATCCTTTTTGCTGTATAGCGGCTTCTTAACTATCGGCTCGATTGACGGCTTTAATTGCAAAGATATCCATGAGTCGATTTTTCTTAAACAATACAGGTAATTAAAAAACAGAAAAATACCGTCCGTGAGATTACTCACGGACGGCTCAGTGTGTAGACAAACTTGTCTACACACTGGCAGGCTTTGAGAAATCGAGGCAGATTATACGAAAACAAATTCGTCGGCGTACATATGTACGGTAGAGTTTGTTTTCGTAGAAAGCGCACAGGCAAGCCATTTATTAAAGATAGCTTGCCTGCTTGTTTATATTTAATTGATTTATTCATATCGTTACATCATTAAATATTTTTGCGCGGTCTGACCGATTTGTCGACAGTCTGTACCGTCCGTGAGATTACTCACGGACGGCTGTCTTATAAATATAGATTTTTATTATTCACTGTAGGTTTCAATGGTTATTGTCTTTATAGTAACATCGGCCTTAGGTGCATAAGTGGTGGTATCTACCTCCACAGCCGCTATCGCATCCACAATGTCCAAGCCCTCATAAACCTGACCGAATACGGTATGACCCTTGTCAACAAGGTTGTATGCACCGTCAAGATACGGATTTCCGCCATTTTCATTATACAGCTTCTTTATATCATCTGTTACCTTATCATAGTCATACAGATAGTTGCCGTACTGTGCAACAAAGTTTTCAACCATACCGTAATCATAGTACTGCTGTAAACCTTCCATGTAGCTGTCACGCATAACCTTAAATGACTCTAATCCCTGACCGCCGGTTTGTTTATCGAACGTTTCGGCACTCATCTGATTAATAAAGAACTGGCTTCCGTTTGTATCACGTCCGCTGTTCGCCATAGCTACTGCACCTCTTATATTAAACAGCTTATTGCTGAATTCATCCTCAAACGCATCGCCCCAAATGCTTTCTCCGCCTGTGCCGTCACCCTTTGGGTCACCGGTTTGAATCATAAAGTCATTGATAACTCTGTGGAATTTAAGTCCGTTATAATATCCGTCCTGTGCGTGCTTTACAAAGTTTTCTACCGTCTTTGGCGCAGCCTCAGGAAACAACCTCATTTTTATGGTACCCATAGATGTTTCAATAACAGCTACGGTATCGCCGCTCTTGGGCTTTTCAAGCTGATAGCCTACGGCGTGGTCTTTATCATCAAATATATTTGCCTTGATATTGAGTTCTTTAACAACCTTATCTATTAGGTCATCGGAAACAACGATTTTAGATTCGCCTGAATCGGATTCGTCAGTTGAACTGCCGGCAGATGTTTCGGATGTATTTGCAGAATCCGCAGAGCCTGCCGAAGATGTATTTCCTCCGTTCTTTTCACATCCGGCAAAAATCATAGCGCACAAAAGCGCAATAGCACACATAATTGTTAATACACGTTTTTTCAAGTTCATTTCTCCTATCCGTAATAAATTTATGACAGCATAATAAGCGTGCCTGTTTGTATTTAAAAAATCCACAAAAAATAGTATAGTATAAAAATTTGATTTTTACAAGTGATTTGTCCAAATTTAATTTATTATTAACATCATCAGATTTTTATCAGAGGTGAGTATTATAGACATATGGCAAATTAAACAATAAGCTACTGTTGAAAATTGTAATTGCATATTATATTAGACATTTGCTCACAGTAATGGATAGATTATTAATTTTAAAAGTATTATAATTATATTAATCAAAAAGCTGTAAGAGGTGTTAAGATGAGCAAAATTGTCGAATTTCGTAACCGTGATAGATTTATAGAGCTTGGTTTAACGATTGCGGCAATACGCAAAATGCGTGGCTTATCTCAAGAAGAGCTTGCAGAAAAAGCAAACATAAGTCGCTCATACTTAAGCTCAATCGAAGCACCTAATATTATTCGTCCCTTTTCGGTAGAAATTCTTTATAATATAGCCGATGCGCTGGATATAAAAGCAGGCAGTTTATTAAATTCCGGATTTCCGCTGGAGGAGCATTCAAATAAGATAAATGTCAACCTGTAGATTTTTGCTTTATCAATGTTGTCTAATAATAAAATGAAAGATGGTGATTTAATGGAAAAAACCAACTCTAAAACCAAACCTCTCATAAAAGGCATATCAAAAATAATAAGTGCAATATTAGGAGCAGCTGTTAGCGGACTTTTTACATATTATGCTACCACTTATAGTTCTAATAAACAAATTGAAAAATATCAAATGACAGTATCTACCTTACAAATCCAAATAGATGGCCTAAGAAATGAGTCTGGCAGTAATAGTCTATCATCGGAGCCAATATCCGAAATAAATTCAAGTGATGATAGCAAAAATACAAGTAGCATCATTAGCGAAAACAGCACACCGGAATCCAGTAATACATCAAGTAAGAATAATCCAAATAATATTGATTCAGACCAAAGTGAAAGCCCAACAAATATGGTTGCTGTAGCTTATAGTAATGAAAATGCGTGTACTTTTTATTCGGGTCCGGGCAATACAGGGTTTTCAATGTTTGGTGAAAAATATAACAATGGATTTATGATACGTATGGGGGCAAGCTTTAATATGTGGGGTGAGGGTACCCAATATATAACATATATTATTAGTTCCGTTACCAAAAAGTATACAAAAATTAAAATGTTGGTAGGTCATGTTGACGGCTATGTAAGCAATGATATAAAACTTAGAATTTTCTTAGATAAGACTTTAGACGAAACACCAAATTACGAGTATACAATCTCTCCAAATGTTGCACCGCAATGGATTACAATAAACGCTAAGAATACTTCCGCAATGACGATTGAAGTCTCAAATTTAGGTAGCGGTACAAATTGTATTGGATTCACAGATGTTAAGTTTAAATAAGATATGATAAACTATAAGATTACTTGACAAACCGCAAAAATAGGGTATAATATAATTAAAGACAAAAAGCTAACCCGATAGACGGTTTAGCCCTATCGTTTATTTATAAAAATAAACCGCTTAGTTAGAGCTTGGGCGGTTTATTTTTTTCTGTCATCTATTTCGATGACAAGCTTTATGAGGTTTATTATAAACGTCGCAAATGCGAGCATTTCTACT